>JBBSUU010000240.1:0-5228 GCA_038234115.1 Mycobacteriales bacterium | reverse complement strand
CTGCGGCGACCGCTGCACCGTTGACAAACGGGCTGAGATTCGACGTGTCCTGGGTCTGGATGAACCGGTCTTCCTGCAGTACTTCAAGTTTCTCGGCCGTGTCATGGACGGCAACTTTGGTATTTCGGCAAAAGTTATTCCGGGCCGCCCGGCCCTGGACGTCTTCACCGAGCGATTCCCCGCCACCATTGAGTTGGGCGTGGGAGCAATGCTTTTCGCTCTCGCGATAGGCGTCCCGCTCGGGTATGTCGCCGCCCGTCGTAAGGGCGGTGTGCTGGACAACCTGAGCATTATCGGCACCTTGGTCGGAATCGCCGTCCCGGTCTTCTTCCTGGCTTATTTGCTCAAGTACCTGTTCGCCGTGAAATGGGGCATTTTGCCGCCATCCGGTCGGCAGGACGCCACCATGAACGCCACCCGGGTCACCGGGTTTTTCGTCCTGGACGGTTTGATTACGCGCGAGTGGGATGCCGCCTGGGATGCCTTCAAACATCTGATTCTGCCGGCTGTGGCGCTGGGCACCATTCCGATGGCGGTGATCTTCCGAATCACCAGATCCTCGGTGCTGGACGTGCTCAGCGAGGATTACGTTCGGACTGCCGAGGCGAAAGGTCTGCAGAACTCAGTTATTCGTCGTCGTCATGTGCTGCGTAATGCGCTGCTTCCGGTGGTAACTATCACTGGACTGCAAGCCGGTGGACTGCTGGCCGGGGCCGTGCTGACCGAGACGATCTTTGCCTATCCCGGACTCGGCGCCGCCCTGGTTCAAGGATTTCGAGAAAAGGACTATCCGGTACTCCAGGTCATCATTTTGGCCGCCGCCGCGGTGTACGTGTTGATCAACCTCATCGTGGATCTCTCGTACGCGCTCATTGATCCCCGGATCCGGACGAGATAGGGGGCTGACCAACATGATCGGCACCGCAAAGAAAGAAAAGATAGACAAACTCGCCAGCACACCGGATGACGGCGGCGTCAGCCTGTTTACCGACGCGTGGCGCCGAATGAAATCTTCACCGGTGTTCTGGGTTGGCTTCTTGATCATTGTGTTATTCCTGCTGCTGGCACTGTTTGCCGGCTGGATCGCCACGCAGGATCCAGCGGCGCAACTGCTGCGCGGACAGGTCAGCGTGGCCAAGAACAAATTGGCACCGGCGCAGCCCGGGTTCCCCTGGGGATCGGACTTCCTGGGGCGAGACCTGTTCTCCCGCATGGTGCTGGGTAGTCGGCAGACGCTGCTCGTCGGTGTGGCGGCGACCCTGCTGGGGCTGGTCGGCGGCTTGATACTCGGTATCCTGGCCGGCGCCCTCGGTGGTTGGGTAGACACCGTGGTGATGCGCCTGGTCGACGTCATGCTCTCCATTCCCTCGCTGCTGCTGGCCATTTCGATTGCGGTGCTCTTCACCACCCCCAATCAGCTGTCGGTGATCATCGCGGTGTCAGTTGTCCAAATCCCGGTCTTTGCCCGACTGCTGCGCGGTCAGATGCTGGCCCAACGACATTCCGACCACGTACTCGCCGCCACCGCCCTCGGTGTCAAGCGCGGACCGATCATCTTCCGGCACATGCTGCCCAACTCGCTATCCCCGGTGATCGTTCAGTCGACAATCGTGGTGGCGACATCCATCATCGACGCGGCCGCGCTGTCCTTCCTCGGTCTGGGATCGCAAGATGCTTCGGCCCCGGAGTGGGGCCAAATGCTCGGTGAGGCGCAGGTCAAGATCGACTACCAACCCCAGCTCGCCTTCCTGCCGGCCATCGCGATCATCGTGGTGGCACTGGGATTCACTCTGCTCGGTGAGTCCATGCGGGAAGCCCTCGACCCGAAGAACCGGAGGTAGGGCATTATGTCGCTGCTGACCGTTACCGACCTCAAGGTCGAATTCAATCGCCGTGGCGCCGAACCTTTTACCGCCGTGGACGGCGTCAGTTTCGCTGTCGAACCAGGTAAAACCGTAGGTTTGGTGGGGGAGTCCGGATGCGGTAAATCCGTAACTTCGCTGGCCATCATGCGATTGCTGTCCAAACGTGGAGTTTCGGTTTCCGGCTCCGTGGATTTTGAGGGCACCGATCTGCTGAAAATACCCCTGGGCCAGATGCGTGACCGCCGCGGCCGCGACCTGGGAATGATCTTCCAGGATCCGCTGTCCTCATTGAATCCGGTGATCCCGATCGGGATCCAGGTCAGCGAGGTGCTGGAGAGGCACCGCGGGCTCAAACGAGCGGCGGCCATCCGGGAGTCCAGAGATCTCCTGGATCAGGTCGGAATTCCCGACCCCACGAGGCGGCTGAAGGAATACCCGCATCAACTTTCCGGTGGGATGCGGCAACGAGCCCTGATTGCGATGGCGTTGGCCTGCAAGCCACGACTGTTGATCGCCGACGAGCCGACCACTGCGCTGGATGTCACCATCCAGGCGCAGATCCTCGCGCTACTGAAGGATCTGGTGACTGAATCCGGTACCGCCCTGATCATGATCACCCATGACCTCGGAGTGGTGGCCGGGCTGTGCGATGAGGTCAATGTGCTCTACGGTGGCCGAATCGTGGAAAGGGCCGAGCGCCACGAACTTTTCCAGCGACCACGGCATCCGTACACCCATGGTCTGCTGGAGTCGATCCCGCGGCTGGATGCGGTGCAGGGGGAGCGGTTGCGGCCGATCGCCGGATCGGTGTCGGATAACATTCCGTGGACCGGTGGCTGTGCATTTGCGCCCCGTTGTCGCAATGAGGTGCCTCAGTGCCGGACGGCATCACCCCTGCTGGAGCAATCCCCGGAGGCCGAGAACGGCCATCTACTACGTTGTTTCAACCCGGTGCTGGGTAAACAGGAGGTCGGCGCTCACAGCGTCGGGTCCGGCATCATCGACACCGGAACGATCAAAACTGAAGGAGCTCCCTCATGACGGCCTCGATCGAAAAGGTCGCCGCCAGCGATGGGTCACATGTCGCCGCGGGTGAGGTGTTGCTCGAGGTGAAGGACCTCAAAGTCCATTTCCCGATCAAGCGGGGTTTGCTTTTCGACCGGACGGTTGGCTACGTCTATGCCGTCGACGGGGTCTCACTCAGCGTGCGCAAAGGCGAGACCTACGGTCTGGTGGGCGAATCCGGTTGTGGCAAGTCCACTCTGGGGCGAGGCATCCTGCGGCTGACCGAACCGACAGCCGGCAGCGTGATCTTCGATGGCGTCGACATCGCACCGCTGAAGGGCGAACCGCTGCGCAAGATGCGACGCCGGATGCAGATGATCTTCCAGGATCCGCTCGGGTCGTTGGACCCACGCCAATCGGTGGAGTCGATCCTGGTCGAGGGTATGCAGGCGCATGATCTGGCCAAAAACAAGGAACAGACGGCAAAGCGGTTGCGGGAATTGCTTTCTGCCGTCGGTCTGCCGACGGTGGCGTTGCGCAAGTATCCGCACGAATTCTCCGGCGGTCAGCGGCAACGAATTGGGATCGCGCGGGCGTTGACGGTCAATCCGGATTTGATCGTCGCCGATGAACCGGTTTCCGCCCTTGATGTTTCGGTGCAGGCGCAGGTGGTCAACCTGATGGCTGATCTGCAGGCGTCGCTGGGGCTGACTTATATCGTCATCGCCCATGACCTCGCGGTGGTCAAACACATCTCCGATCGGGTCGGGGTGATGTATCTGGGTGGCATCGTGGAAGAAGCTCTATCGGCCGATCTGTACACCGAACCGTTGCATCCCTATACGATCGCGCTGATGTCGGCGGTTCCGGTTCCGGACCCGGTGGTCGAGGACACCCGGGAGCGGATCCTGTTGACCGGCGATCTGCCATCGCCGGCAAACCCCCCGGCGGGGTGCCGATTTCACACCAGGTGCCCCTGGCGACAGGACACCAAATGCGATACCGAGCGACCAGAACTGGTCGAGCTCCGACCAGGTCATCGGGTGGCGTGCCACTATGCGGAAGACATCGCCAAGGGTCTGATTCGGCCCAATCGTGGCACTTTGGATCTGATCGACATCGGTGAGGCCCAAGCCGGCACGGTGCCGGACCACGTCGTGGAGCCCAGTCGGCAGGAACTGGACAATCCCTACGAGAACTTCGACGCTTGATTTTCCGGTCGTCGTACGCGCCACATTGATCAAAGTCGTCGAAATCGGATACAGAAGACCGACTTTGACGACTTTGGTCAATGTCTGGGACTTTGCTCCGCGTCCAGGACGGTGATCAACGCCTTTGCTCAGTAGGCCCCGAGGTAGGACAGCACGCCCTTGGCGATGCCGGCCGCGAATTGTTGTTGGCCCGCATCGGAAGTCATCAAGGCGGCATCCTTCGGATCTCGCATGTTGCCCATCTCCAGCATGACGGTGGGACGAATCGACAGGTTGAGTCCGGCCAGGTCGGACCGTTTCCACAACCCGTTGTTGCCAAGGTAATTGCTCGGTGAAAGACCGTTGTTGACCAGCGCATCTCGGACCGTCGAGGCCAGACCGGCTGACTGACCGGCCATCTCGGCACCAGCCGGATCGCGCTCGGATGTCATGACGTAGAAACCGCGGTCGCCTTCGGCGCTACCGTCACCGTGGATCGAAATCACCGCATCGGCGTTGGCCTTGTTGCCGATCGCGGCTCTGACGTTGACGCAGGGGCCGACACCGCTATCGGAATCCCGGGTCATGACCACGGTGATGCCCTGGGCCTCGAGTGCTGTCTTGAGGTAATTGGCCACCGCCCAGTTGAATTCATGTTCGGCGAAGCCCGCGTTGGTGGACGTTCCGGTGGTGTTGCACGCCTTGGTTTCCCCGAAGCCGGCGTCCACGGGTGCATTGATGATTTTCGGGTTGGCGCCGTTGGCACCGTTGTGGCCCGGATCGATCACCACCACCAAACCGGCGGCCGAACCATTGGGGACCGGGGCTGGGACCGGGGCCGGCTGTGCCGGTGGAACCGGCGGTTGGACCGGCGGCGCGGGCGGCTGGACGGGAGGCGGTGCCGGAGTGGTTGTGGTCGTGGTGGTTACCGGCGGTGGCGCCGGCGCTTCTGTTGTGACAGGCACCTCGGTGGTGGTGGTGGTGACCGGGACCTCGGTCGTCGTGGGAGCCGACGATTCCGAGGAGTACGCTACCGACTCGGCTGAACTGGACAATGGCGGCGCGGTGACTCTGGTGGTGGAACTGGCGCTGGAGGAGGTGCTGATCGTGGATTCGGCGGCGCTGGTGGACGGATCCGCACTCAGATTGACGCCGGTGCCGCAGGCCG
>JBBSUU010000239.1:0-5230 GCA_038234115.1 Mycobacteriales bacterium | reverse complement strand
TCGCGCCGTGGGTTTTCTGTCCAAAGTGACCGGAAAAGAGTTGATAGCGCTGGTTCACGGAGACATCGGTGATGGTGAGAATGTACTCGTCAGAGTGCATTCGGAGTGCTTAACCGGAGACGTGCTCGGGTCGCTGCGATGTGATTGCGGACCACAACTTCACGCTGCGCTGGACGCGGTGGCCGCCGAAGGTCGGGGCGTGGTGTTGTACATCCGTGGACATGAGGGCCGCGGTATCGGTTTGCTACAGAAGTTGCGGGCCTACGAACTGCAGGACCAGGGCGCGGACACGGTGGATGCGAACCTCGATCTCGGTCTGCCCTCCGACTCGCGGGAGTACGGCTCCGGCGCCCAGGTGCTGGCTGCCCTCGGCGTCCATTCGATGCGGCTGCTGACGAACAACCCGGCCAAGCGGGCCGGTCTGGAAGGTTACGGACTGAGCATCGTGGAGCGAGTGGCACTGCCGGTTCATTCCAACCCGGAGAACGTCAGATACCTCACCACCAAGCGAGACCGGATGGGTCACGATTTCCAGGGCCTGGACGAGCCGGACGAGCTCTGGATCGCAGGGGACAAGAATGCTGCCGTCCCCTCGGATCGGGAGAACCAATGAGTGGCGAAGGCCGTCCGGTTCAGGTCGTCCCGGCTGCCACCGGTCTGAAGGTGGCAATTGCGGTATCCCAGTGGCACAGCCAGATCACAGATCAACTCCTCGAGCGGGCGCTTGCGATGGCGGTGGACGCCAACACCCTGCCGCCGACCGTGGTCAGGGTGACCGGGGCGGTCGAACTGCCGGTCGTGGTCCAGCAGCTCGCCACGAACCACGATGCGGTTGTTGCCCTGGGCTTGGTGGTTCGCGGCGGGACCCCGCATTTCGAATACGTGTGTGATGCAGTCACCTACGGGTTGACGCGAGTGTCCCTTGATACCGGAGTACCGGTCGGCAACGGCGTACTCACGGTAAACACTCTGGAACAGGCCAGCGATCGGGCGGGCGGTCCCGGATCCAGCGAGGACAAGGGCGGCGAGTCCATGGCGGCATCGCTGGCCACCGCATTGGTGCTCCGGGAGCTGAAGGCCCCGGCGCTGAAGATGGGATTTTGAGCTGATGACCGAAAAATCTGGGCAGGTATTACTCACCGTACGTCCCCGCAAGATAGCCATCCTCGCAGCGATCGGCGCTGCTGCCGTCGTTGCGGTCATGGTTGTGGTGGCGCTTCAGTTGAAGTCCGGAGACACCGGCGTCTACTTCCGCACCGCCGACGTGATCTCGCTGATCGCCGTTGGTCTGCTGTTCGCGGCCGGGATGATGTTGGTCGCGCGCCCCCGACTCCGGGTCACCAGCGAAGGTGTCCGGGTACGCAACGTCCTGGGCGAGAAAGAGATCGAGTGGGCGTTGATCCATCGGATCGTTTTCCCGGAAGGTGCGCAGTGGGCGCAACTGGAGTTGGCCGACGATGAAATGGCTTCGGTAATGGCAATCCAGGCCATGGACAAGGGGCGCGCGGTTGAAGCCCTACAGCAGTTCAGACGCCTCCACGCCCAATACGGTCCGCCCGCTCCGGTCATCTCCGCGGAAGCGCGGGCCAGGGCGCTGCCGAAGGAAGACCCCAACCGCCCGCTCGGCCGCTTGGAGAAGATCGATCGGGAACGCGCGTCGCAGGGCGTAGACGGCAAACGCAAGCGGCCCGGACCGAAGTAACAACAGGATCAAGGGGAGGCGTCGGATCTAGCGCGTTCTGATGGATTCACCCGGGCCCTTGCCTGGTTCGTCCGGGTAGGTCGAATATTCCCGGAATGCGCCCTGCAATCCGGCCAGCCCATCCCGGAAGGCGGCCGCATGCGGACCCAGGTCAGGAGCGGCGGCATTCACCAGACCGGCGAGCGCGGTAATCAGTTGCCGAGCTTCGTCCAGATCTCGATGCGCGGGATTGTCCGGATCCTGCGCGCTGAGCCCGAGTTGTTCGGCTGCGGCACTCATCAGCAGGACGGCAGCACGTGAAATCACTTCAACCGCCTGAATTTCGGCCAGTTCTCGCACCTCATCGGCATGAGAGTGGTGATATTTCGGATCAATGGGGGGCAGTGGGGCAGAGTCTGGGATTCGTTGTTCGGAGGTCACCTGTAGTAGCCTTTCAGGTGCGACCACTCCTGGGGAAACCGGGGAGATGCAAGTGGAGCCCGACTCCCACCCGAAGCTGCTCACGCGGCCGGGTAAGGTCCCAGCGGTGAAAGTCACCTTGAGGTGACTCTTTCGTTGGAGCGCACCCGCGATGTTCTGCGGTTGCCGACCGAGGTTCGGGATCCCACTGCTTACAGCAGTGGGATTTTTTCGTTTCGGATCCTAGGATTCAGCAGCATCACGGTGAGGCTCTTGGCAGGGCCCAGCCGGTCGGATAGGCCACCAATTCCGGTGACTAACCGACGATAAGTCAGACAGTCTTCAGGAGGACTCAATCAGCGTCGAGCCACGCATTAATGACAGGATTCGCGTTCCTGAGGTCCGGTTGGTCGGACCCGATGGCGAAATGGTCGGGATTGTTCCGATCGGTAAAGCCCTGGATATGGCTGTCCAGGCAGATCTCGACCTGGTCGAGGTAGCACCGACGGCGCGTCCGCCGGTCGCCAAGATCATGGATTACGGCAAGTTCAAGTACGAAAACGCCCAGAAGGCCAGAGAAGCCCGTCGTAACCAGGTACTGACCGTCATCAAGGAGATGAAGCTCAGGCCGAAGATCGACGGACACGACTACGAGACCAAAAAGGGTCACGTGGTTCGCTTCCTCAAAATTGGCGACAAGGTGAAGGTCACCATCATGTTCCGCGGTCGGGAGCAGTCCCGTCCTGAACTCGGTTTCCGGTTGCTCCAGCGGTTGGCCGCTGACGTCGCCGAGCTCGGGTTCGTGGAAAGCGCGCCAAAGCAGGATGGCCGCAACATGATCATGGTGCTCGCACCGCACAAGGCGCCGGCCAAGGTTGTCCGACCGGCTGCTGCCGAAGTTCCGGCCAAAGTCCGTGGTGCCGCTCGTGTCCCGGCTCCGGGTGTAGTAGGAGTAGCGGTCGACGCGCCCGCAGTCGAGGGTGGCGGCGACGAACTTGCCGGCGACGAGCTTGCCGGCAAGGAATCGGCCGGCGAGGAACTTGCCGGCGGCGAAGAAGATGCCGTGGGTTCAGCAGATGAAACAGAAGCTGACGCCGCAGCAGGCACCGCGCAGGTGGAACCGACCGAGGCTAGTGCCCCGGCCGACACCGGCACACCGGCCGAGGCTGACCAGGTCTGAAAAGTTTTCCGTGTCTTTTGATCTCGATGCGAGGTCGGAGATTCGAGACGGTCCCGTTCAGGGCTCGTCACCGTGCCGACGCAGTGTGTTGGCACCCGTGCTCCGAACTCGGGGTGCGGGATGAATGCAGATCAGCGAGGAAGAAATGCCCAAGCAGAAGACACATTCGGGGATGAAGAAGCGGGTCAAGCTGACCGGCTCCGGCAAGCTCGTTCGCGAGCAGGCCAACAAGCGCCACCTGTTGGAGGTCAAGTCCTCCAGCCGCAAGCGTCGCATTGACGGCACCACCGACGTTTCCAAGGTTGATGTGCCGCGCGTCAAGCGCATGCTCGGCCTGAAGTAGCACCCGTCCGGACGATCCATCAGGCGAGTCCGGGCTGTACCAACCGAAACCATCCCCGATGTCCATTGCGATCCATCTGGATCGTGCAGAAGTAGAAAGACAGGTGTCCCGTGGCACGCGTCAAAAGGGCGGTAAATGCCCATAAGAAGCGCCGCACAACTCTGGAACGCGCTGCGGGTTACCGTGGCCAGCGTTCCAGGCTGTACCGCAAGGCCAAAGAGCAGATTCTGCACTCGCTCAATTACGCCTACAACGACCGTCGCAAGCGTAAGAACGACTTCCGCAAGCTCTGGATCTCCCGCATCAACGCTGCAGCGCGCGCTCATGGCGTGACCTACAACCGCTTCATCCAGGGTCTCAACGCCGCTGGTGTCGAGGTTGACCGCAAGGTGCTGGCCGAGTTGGCCGTTCATGACGAGGTGGCTTTCGCCGCTTTGGTCAAGATCGCCCGAGAAGCCGTTCCGTCTGTCTTGGATGCGGCTGCGGCCTCGTCCGGGAGCGCGGCCTGAGCGCCAACGAACGCCCACGCCGACGCCCGACCGGTACTCCGGCCGGGCGTTTGGCGTCTTCGGGGAGGCCCGATCCAGGGCGAGACGCAACCGGATTTCCGGCAAGCCGCTCGGCGTCCGCAGCCCGTGACGCGGAGTTCCCGCAGGGCGCGCACTCGCCGGTGGATGACGACGTCGTCGATGGTGCACTGGGTGAACGAAGTCCGCGAATTGCCGCCGCTCATCGGTTGCTCCGCCGCTCGCGGCGGATCGAGGCCGGTGAGTTTCTGGCCGAGGGGGCGCAGGCTGTTGGCGAGGCGATCGCCTACGCCAAGGACAACCCCGGCATGGTGCTCGAGCTCTTCATGACTGCCGAGGCCGGTGCCAAACATGTCGAATTGGTCCGGGAGGCTTTCCGCGCTGGCATCGAGGTGACCGCGGTGACCAGCCGCGCTGCCTCATTCCTGTCCGATACCCAGGCTCCACAGGGTCTTTTTGCTCGCTGCAAGGCCATTGACATCTCGTTGGAACAGGCGCTGGGCAGCGACGCCAAGTTGGTGGCCGTGCTGGTCGACGCCAACGATCCGGGTAACGCCGGCACCGTGGTCAGGCTTGCGGATGCATCTGGGGCCGATGCGGTGGTCTTTGCCGGCGAGTCGGTCGATTTTTTCAACCCCAAGGCGGTTCGTGCCTCGGCGGGGTCGATCTTCCACCTGCCGATCGTCCGAGCCGGTGATCCGGTGGAACTGCTGGCGGAGCTCGCGTCTGCGGGCCTCAGCGTGCTGGCCACCACCGGAGGCGCCGAGGTCGACCTGGATCAAGCCCGCGAGGATGGTCTACTCGACCTGCCCACCGCTTGGATCTTCGGGTCCGAAGCGCACGGCCTTCCGGATTCGGTCATCCAGGTCGCTGACGAATCGGTCAGAGTTCCGATTCATGGCAAAGCCGAGTCACTCAACCTGGCCACTGCTGCGGCCATCTGCCTGTATGCCTCTGCGTCCAGGCATCGCCGCTCGGGCGAAGACTCCTAACACCCGCAGTGCACCCCAGCGGCCCCGCCCCCCCAAAACGGGGGGCCGGGCGCCGGTGCCGGCCAGGCGGGCGGGTTGAGGTGGTTG
>JBBSUU010000238.1:0-5235 GCA_038234115.1 Mycobacteriales bacterium | reverse complement strand
GACTGACCGCCGAGAACAGTACGTCGGTCTGCCGGCGCGTGCTCGCCGGCGAGGCTGATATCGGATTCGTCGAGGGACCATCCCTACCGACCGGATTGCGCTCCAAAGTGGTTGCCACCGACCACCTGGTACTGGTCACCCGCCCGGATCACCCCTGGGCCAGGACGCGAAAACCAGTGACCGTAAGGCAGGTGGCAGCCACCCCACTGGTTTCCAGGGAGCGTGGTTCGGGTACTCGCGGGGCATTTCTGGCGGCACTGGAGGAGTGGATCTGCGCAGCCGGCGGCGGGACGGATGTCGCTGCACCGGCGGTGGAACTTTCATCCAGCGCAGCGGTCCGGGCTGCCGTCATTGCCGGCGCCGGCGCTGCGGTGCTCTCCGAGTTGGCGGTGGCTGACGACCTGGCCGCCGGCAAACTGATCAAAGTGCCGCTACCGGAGCTCAATCTGGCCAGGTCGTTGCGGGCCATCTGGGTGGGCGGCACGACACCGGCGGCCGGGCCGGGGAGGGATCTGGTGAACCTGGCGACCCGGCTGTAGCCACCTCACGTGCTACGTCGCGCCGCTGCCTCGAAGGACTTGGGCCATAGCTCAGTTGCGAGCTCCGCCGAGCGAATAGGTCTCCCACGGCACCGTCCAGTCGCCGTACCCGTCCCACACCTGGAGTGGCGGTCCGACCGTATTCTGGATATCGACAATGTCGCCGTAGCCGAAGTTCTCGTAGAACCAAATGGCATCTTCGGTCGAGACGTTGACGCAGCCGTGCGAAACGTTTTCCGATCCTTGCGCCCAGACCGACCACGGGGCAGCATGGACGAACTCACCGGAGGATGAGATTCTCGTGGCGTAGGCGACATCGGTGCGGTACGCCCCGACACCGGTAAGTCCCCACGTCGAAGAATCCATGATCTTGGAT
Source organism: Mycobacteriales bacterium (assembly GCA_038234115.1). Taxonomy (GTDB): domain Bacteria; phylum Actinomycetota; class Actinomycetes; order Mycobacteriales; family Nakamurellaceae; genus Nakamurella. Next base: position 4,320 of record JBBSUU010000238.1, on the reverse strand, counting down.
TCGTAGGCCTCGGCCACCACGTGCACACCGTTATAGGTCGGATATTGGTTGGTGCCCAACGAAACCGGCATTTGTTTGACCACGGCGCCGTCGATGGTAATCACCATGGTCTTGGTGTTGTCGTCGATGGTGGCGATCTTGGATTGACCGATCGCGAAAGCGAACTTCTTGTCCGCCTGGCCGTAGATGCCGTTACCGACGTCCTTGCCATAGATGTTGACGCTGACCTCCACTGCGGTACCCGCCGGCCAGTAGGACTGCGGACGCCAATGAACTTCCTTGTTGGAGGTCCAGTAGAAGGCGCCCACCACTTCCGGGGTGGTCTTGATGGAAATCATTTGCTCGACGCCCGCCTTGTCGGCAATCGGTTCGTCGAAGAAAATAGCGACCGGTTGGCCAACCCCAACTGTCAACCCGTCGGTGGGGAACGCCGTTGCCAACGTCTTGTTGTCCGGAGTCAGCGTCGTAAAGGTGTAATTCTGCAGCGTTTGAACACCGGTTGCATCAGCGGCAACGGCGGCCACCGTGTAGGTCTTGCCGTAGCCCAGTGGAACTGTCGACATCCAGGACAAGCCATCTGCGGCCAGTGCACCTTCAACCGAGGAACCTTCCGGAGTCGTCAGCATCGCGGAGACCAGGGTCCCGTCGGTCACCGTAACGGAGATCGGCGCGGTCGGATTCACGTCGGCGGCGCCGGCGGTGGGCGACAACGCCCAAGCAACCGGCGGGATGGGCGGCGGCGTGGAGGTTGTCGGGCTGGTGCTGACGGAACTGTCAATGCTGGTGCCGGTACTGGCGGCGGATTGCGAACTCGATGTCAAGGACGGCACCGTTACCGGAGCCGCAAGGATGACGGGCGCGCTGTTTGTCGTCGGGGCAGCCGCGCCACCACCAGCGCCCTGACCGGGGGCCGCGGATTGAGTTGACGAGGAGCACGCCGACAACAGCAGCGTGGCAACTGCCCCCAGCCCGACGAGAAGTTGACGTCCTGAGTATCCGTTCATGGTGCGGCGCCCCCCGGCATTACGTTTTCGATCGGCCATCTTCAACCCCGCCACTTTTCTTCAGCCATTTTCTTCAGCCCGTCCCCTGGTGTCATGACGACTTCTCCAGTGTCTCTGATCAGGTTGGGCAAACCGGGGGTGCGGCAGTGCATAACCCTGCTTTTGTCACCTATTCGTAATGCTGGCTGGCCTGCAGCGATGCGATTACCGACTGGTCACGGACGCCGGGTGGCAAGTCGAGAAAAAGGTCATGGGTAAGTAAGGTTGGCTGCAACCACCGGAGTGACCTGGCCCACGCCTGGCACGCCAGCAGAGTTTTGACCAGTAGTTCCCTGTCAAGGAGGACGTAGATGCCCCCAGTTGTTGCTGATCGCCAGAATTCTTTCGGTGAAATGTTCACCGACCGCGTCCGGCTGACACCCAACACAGAGGCGTTCCGGTATCCGGTTGACGGGACCTGGAAATCGCTGAGCTGGACCCAGACCAGGGACCGTGTATTCGCCATCTCTGCGGGACTCATCGCCATCGGCGTGAAACCGGAAGAACGGGTGGCCATTGCGGCCTGCACCCGGATCGAATGGATTCTCGCCGACCTCGGTATTTTGTGTGCCGGCGCAGCCACCACCACCATCTATCCGTCAACCTCGGCCGACGACTTCTCCTTCATCACCTCCGATTCCGGGTCCCGGGTGGTAATCGCAGAGGACCAAACGCAGGTGGACAAATTGATGTCCCGCCGAGCGGATATTCCTGATCTGTTCAAGATCGTGATTATCGATGGCAAGGGTGACGGTGATCTGGTGATCACGCTGTCGGAGCTGGAGAAGCTCGGCGCCGCGAAGCTGGCCGAGGACGGGGAGTTGGTCACCAAGGCCATCGCCGCCGTCAAGCCCGACGATCTGGCCACCCTGATCTACACCTCGGGCACCACCGGCAAACCCAAGGGCGTCCGACTGCTGCACAGTAGTTGGACCTACGAGGGCTGGGCCGTTGAGCAAATGAATATCATCAGTTCCGATGATGTTCAGTACCTCTGGCTGCCGCTGTCTCATGTCTTCGGCAAAGTGCTTACCGCAGTTCAGCTCCGGATCGGCTTCGCGACCGCCGTCGACGGTGATTTGGATCGGATTGTGGAAAATCTCGGAGTGGTCAAACCGACGTTCATGGCCGGCGCCCCGCGGATCTTTGAGAAGGTTCGGGCCCGGGTAATCCTGACAGCACAGGGTGAGGGCGGACCGAAGGCCAAGATTTTCGATTGGGCCTTCGCCGTCGGGCATCAGGTATCTGCGCTGAAGCTTGCTCATAAATCGGTACCGACGCTGCTGGGACTCAAGCACGGGATCGCACAGAAGTTGGTCTTTTCCAAGGTGCAGGCACGTCTCGGCGGCAAGATCCGCTTTTTCGTCTCAGGATCGGCCGCGTTGTCCCGCCCGGTCGCCGAGTGGTTCCACGCGGTCGGAATGCCGGTGGTCGAAGGTTACGGACTATCCGAGACCAGTGCCGCGACCTTCGTCGGACATCCGCTTGACATCGTTTTCGGCACCGTCGGGCCGCCCCTGACCGGCACCGAGGTAAAGATCGCCGGCGACGGCGAAATTTTGGTCCGTGGTCCGGGCGTCATGAGCGGGTATCACAATCTTCCGGAGGTGACCGCTGAAGTCCTCACCGCTGACGGTTGGTTTGCCACCGGCGATATCGGCGAGATGGTGGACGGCAAACTCAAGGTCACCGACCGAAAGAAGGACCTGATCAAGACGTCCGGCGGCAAATACATTGCGCCGCAAAAGATCGAGATCCTGTTCAAGGCGATTTCGCCCTACGCCAGTCAGATTGTGGTGCACGGCGAGGGGCGCAAGTTCGTCTCCGCACTTATCACCCTGGACAAGGATGCCATCGCCGACTGGGCCAAAATGAATGGGCTGGAAGGTAAGTCGTACACCGATCTGACCAAGGACGGCGCCGTCAAGGCGTTGATCGAATCGCAGATCGCCGAACTCAACACCAAACTGGAACGTTGGGAGACGATCAAGAAGTTCGAGATTCTGCCGAAGGACCTGACTATCGAGGACGGCGGCATCACCCCGTCTTTGAAGGTTCGACGAAAGAACGTGGAGAAGCAGTACACCAAGCTTTTGAATGGTCTCTACAAAGACTGATTTTTCTTTTCGATTTTCCTTTCGCCGAGCGTTCGTTTTGCTTTTGTCGTGGTTGCGCTGATCAAAGTTGGTCGCACTGATCAAAGTCGGTCGCGCTGATCAAAGTTGGTCGCGCTGATCAAAGTCGGTCGCGCTGATCAAAGTTGGCCGCGCTGATCAAAGTTGGTCGCGCTGATCAAAGTTGGCAAAAACCGACCTTTTACCGTTCTTGCGCCGACTTTGATCAATGCTGGCAACGTCCATCCGTGCCAGAGAGCACGCTGCCGGTGCCGGCCACCACCGATGGTTCCTTCCATAGATCGCCCCACAGGCACCTCGGTAACAATGGTTGACGAGAGGCTTTACCGAATCATTGACGCAAATGATGGAAGCTGGAAGGAGTTGCGAATGGCAATCGCACAGACCTCCGCTGTGCTGCCCCCCTTGGCCTCAGCAGCCAAGTCTCGCTCTACAGCCCCAGCCGTACTGGCAGGGGTGGGCATCCTATTTACGCTCGGCACAATCTTCTCGGTGCTGGCTTTGCATGTGGTTGGCCCGAGCGCCGAGATAAGCCCGATCCGGCGGACCATCAGCGAGTACGCGTACGCCAGTAACGGCTGGGTCTTCAATGGTGCCGTTATCGCCTTGGCCATCGGCTCGCTTCTGATCACCACCGGACTCTGGCTCACCGGACGGATCCGACCGATATCCATTGCTTCCCTTGGTATTTTGTTGTGGAGTCTGGCCCTGGTGCTGTTGGTGATCTTTCCGAAACACGACTGGTCGGTGGGCCCGAGCGGCCAAGGAATGATCCATCGGGTCGCCAGTCTGGTCGCATTCATTTCGCTGCCCATCGCCGTCTTCTTGATCGGACGTCGTTCGCGTGGCGTCCCGCAGCTCAAGATCACCGCCCGGGTGACGATGATCCTGGCGGTCATCTCCGCAGCTTGGTTTTCCGTCATTGCCGGTGCTGCATTGCTCGCACCGATAACCGGAACGCCCTGGTACCGAGCCATTCCGCTCGGGCTCTTCGAGCGGGGGGTGGCGATGTTCGAGGTGCTGGCACTGATCGCGGCCGGTTATCTTGCCGTTAAGCCCGGATGCACCGCGGTTCGACGGATTCGGGCTTGGATCGATGAAAGCAGTTGTGGTGAATGGGTTTTAGGGTTTGGGCATGGTTG
>JBBSUU010000237.1:0-5264 GCA_038234115.1 Mycobacteriales bacterium | reverse complement strand
GACCGGAGCCAGATCCGCATCGCTGATGTGGGCATAAGCGGCGAGAGCTTTTTTGTCCCAGCTAATCCCAGCTGCGAGGTCGGATTCTAGGTCAGCCTGCGGCCCGGGATCTGGTCGCTGCCCTGGAAGCCATCCATACCGGCAAAACAGTCTTCAGCGATCCGCCGCCGCACCAAACCCGCGGCAACACCCTGCTTAACTGGCCCGGCAAGGCGAAGGCCTCACCGAACGGGAATCCTGGCTCTGACTACCCAGGGCAAAGTAACACCGAAGTAGCCGCTCTGACCTATTTGAGTCCCAACACCGTGAAGTCCTACATCCGCAACATCTACCGAAATATCGGTGTGGCCAGCCGAACCCAGGCTGTGCTGTCGGGAGTATCGAATCACCTCCGGCCCGATCACCACCGCATCAATCACTGGCCGGAGGGCCGTGATCGCAGACGGCCCCTGCCTGAAAGTGCTCTGGCCGTGCCAACTACGACCAAAGGAAGCACGCCCCGACTCAAGTGCATTGAGCCGAGGTCCGACGGATCGCTATTTGTTGCCTTTGCCCTTGTCGTTGCCATCTTTACCCTTGCCGTTGCCGTTGTCCTTACCGTTCCCGTTCCCGTTGTTAGTGTTGCCGACCGAGGTTGTTGGGCTAGCGGTGGTGAGCACTTCGGGGGGAATGTTCTGTTCTGGTTGTAGTGTCGTGACGACATCAGCTGGCGGGTTTACTACTTCCGAGATAGGTGCTGGCGGGACATCCCGAATTGTTTCTGGTGGGGCCGAGTTTTGAACTTCGCCTACTACTGTTGACCCAGTGAGTTCTGCACGCACCACAGGAGTTTCGGTCACTTGAACTATCTCGGTGAGCGTGGTGACTGGTGGCGCCTCGAGCTCAGAACTGGTTCTGAATGAGGTTGCCGGGTTGGACTGGATCGTTGGCTCCGCGTTCGCCGGGTTTGCCGGTGTCCTCGACGAGCTTGAGCCCAAAATTACAGTGATGGCGATGACGGCGGCAATGGCCGCAATCGCCGCCCCAAGCAGGATTGCAGGGCCCGCCTTCCGGTGCGCGGTCGCCTTTGTGGTCATTTCGAGCAGGTCCAATGGATGCAACGGATCCGGTACGGAAGCGGCGGGTTTCGCGCGGATCTGTTGCGTCTGGTCGGACTGCACCCCGTCGCGGGCCTCGTAGTGACTTGATGGAATCAGAGAGAAGGAACCCCTCAGGTTGTCGATCTCGGCTAACGGTTCTGTCAGGGCGGAGTGGACCTCGGCACCTGTGGGTCTGTCTGCGACGTTGGCTGCTGTCATTGATGTGAGCAGGTTGGGCCAAGGAGGGGGAAGATTCGCGGGGATTTCCGGGTCCCGCAGCAGCCGGGCCACAGCGGCTTCGATGGCTGTTCCGGGAAATTCCTTGACTCCGGTAAGCGCTTCTAGGAGTACCAATCCAAGGGAGTAAATATCTGAAGGCGGTCCTACTGTTTTGCCTCGCGCCTGTTCTGGACTCAAGTAGGCCGCAGTTCCCAATAAATTGTCGGCTGCGGTCAGGTGATCGGCGTTCAACAGTCTGGCGATGCCGAAGTCGCTGAGCTTGATCGCACCGGTTTCGTCGAGGAGAATGTTCGCAGGCTTAACATCTCGGTGGACCAGCCCACTGGCATGGACACAAGCCAAGGCGCTGGCCAAGGCAGCGCCTACCGTAGTTACCTCTGACGGGGTCAGAGGCCCATCGCGCAGTTCCCTACTCAGGGTCTGCCCGACTACCAGTTCCATCACCAAGTAGCTGGGGTCCACTGGTTTTAACAGACCTGAACTGTTATCACGGCCTTCGCCTGGCAGAAAGGCGTCGAAGATGACGATCAGATTCGGGTGCTTTAACCCGGCCAGTGCCTGCGCTTCAAGCCGTTGCCGTACCGGGGCAGCGTCGTCGATAACCACCGTTGAGAACGCTTTAACGGCAACGTTTCTGTTCATCATCAAGTCGGTGGCCTGGAATACGGTGGCGCTTCCACCTACGCCTATTACCTTATCGAGCCGATAGCGGGCACGTAACACATCGCCGCAGGTCAGATCGATGCCTTGGCGGACGGGTCGCGGCTGCGTGGAGGGGGACTCCGACGTGGAAGTACTCACAGACCGAGACCGGGCTGCTCAGATCCCTGAGATGCGGTCGTCGCGTTCAGTAACACTCTGGTTGCCTAACGAATCGGTGGAAACAGCTGTACTTCTCGCCCGCCGGGTGCGTGGCATCAGAACTAACAGGCTGAGCAGAATGACCAGTACCCCGCCACCCATCAAAATGAAACCGATTGTGGTGAGGTCGAAATCGCTCAACGACGCCTTCACGCCGAAAGCCAGAACAGCTCCGACAATGATGAGGAAAATTCCCAGACCAATACCCATGACTTACTCCTTGCGGGTGAGGGGTTTGCTGACTGGTCCGACTGTTCCATACCGAAGGCTCAAGAGCACGCATCCAGGCGATTTTCACCATTGTGCGCATTTCATTCCAGCCGTTGTCGAGGCTCATGGACGGCACACCACCAAGCTGGGACGGCTCTGAGGGCTCAGGTCAGTAGCTGCGGCAATGACCGGCCGGCACCACCGCCGTGTGTCTTGTCAGCGCAGTCCTTGTATCTCCAGTTGATCCAGCAGGTTTTCCAGGACCTCTGCAAATCTGTCGTTGGCGTAAGCGGCCGTGAGGTCATGCTGTACAGCGCTCACGCGGGGGTAGTTGATCGTGTCGCTAAAAGGCGTTGCAGCTATTATGGATTCGAAGTTGGTGGAGGCTGCGACTTCGAGTAGCAGGTGACCCAGGAGAAATGAGAAGAACGCCCGGTAGGCCGAGGCTGCAGTGCGGTCAGAAAACCCTGCACGCCTCAAAGTGTCAAGGAACGATTCCACCCACTGCAACGGTCGTAGTGGCGGCTGCAGCCTGGGCGCCTGAGCTGGACGGGACACCAGGACCGGGAGCACCTGCGGGTGGGCCAGCGCAGCCCGCCTGACCCCGTGAGCCAGGCGTTGCAGGTACTCCTGCCAATGACAGTCGGAGAGACGTGAATCCGAGGCCAGCTCATCGAAGAAGATGCCGGCGATCGCATCGAGCAGATCATCCGGGACCGGAAACATCCTCTTGATGGCAGCGGGGGTCAGGTCGGAGTTATCAGCGAGGTTGTCGGCACTGAATCCCGCAAGTCCGAACTCGTCGATGTAGTTCAAAGCCGATCGAAGCACGTCGCCGCGCGAAGGCAGCAAACCTTGTTGTGCTTCGACTTGTTCTTCGACTTGTTCTTCGACGGGTTGACCCAAATCGTGAGGGTCGCCGGCGTGGTCGCTACCCGAGGTCGCCTCGGGCGAAGTTTCACTGCGCATCACTCACCTCCCTCAACGGCAACCATGCCCAATGAGAGGCTTCGTTCGCCCTGGGCTGCTTGGCAAAATCGCACCAGGGGCGTGAGGTCATCGGCTTGGAGGTTAGCATTCCCCGCAGCGTTCAATGCGAAACATTTCAAGGCCCGACGGCTTCCCCCGCACCGCAGGCCGCCCCCGGGAACATTGTCGGTGATTTTGCTGATCAGCCCGGCTATCGGATGGGATCGACTGTCGGGTTTTCGGTTTCGAGTTTTTCGCTACGGACGTCTTCGGTGATCTGCCGCTGTTCTGTTACCGAATGCACCTGCAGGCGAACTCGTTCCACCGGCACCACGCGTTTGCTGACCACGATCTCCTCCCGGCTCAGATACATCCAGCGGGACTCGGTATTCGGGCTGCCGTTGTTCATGACGGTCGTGGAGCCTGCGCCCGGCTGATCACCGGATCCATCAGCGGGTAGTTCGTGTACCAACCGTACTTCCTCGTGGGTGACCTCCACCTGGATCGTTTTGGTTTCAGTCACCACATACTTCTCCAGCCGGGCGTACCCGGACACCATTCGATTAATACCGTAATTCAATTGCTCCTGCGACAGGATGAGGTGATCGGCCTCCCCGGCCGCAGCGGGGTGATGTGGCTCGTTTTGCCGATTAGTCATCGTCGCCTTTCGGTTGGTGTACTCGGTCGCGCCCGGTTCCGGTCTACCGCGACGCAACAAGCCTCAGGACCAGCGTGAGAGCCTGGCCACCTTGGCCGGCCGCATTGAAGGAGAATGCCCGGGGTCGGACCAGGTTATGAATCACACTGCAAGGCCGGCTTTGTCGACGTTGCGGTGAAAACGCATACCGGCCAGACCACCCAGCAGAGCAGCACCGAGGGTAACGACGACGATTGCAGCAATCGCGATGATGGAGGCGGTCGTGACACTGCCTTCGTCCACCGGAATTCGCGGCAGATTCAAGTTGCTCAGGATGTTGTACTGGCTGCCGGCAACTTTTACCAGGACGAAGATGATGACCGCGAAAAGGAGTCCCCATATCCACACCGCCAAGCCCTGCTTGACCCCATTGAACCGGGCCATCCGGCCGGCGACATAACCGCCGCAGTAATACGCCACGAAGAGCACCACCAACAGCAAGATCCCCCCGACCAGGCCAACAGTTTTGGCTGCCCCGGTACCGGCAGCGGCCTGCTCGGCTATATCGGCGGTTGAGGTGTTGCTGGTCAGACTGAGAACCACTCCGGCGGCAGTGAGCAGGCTGGTGAGAATAACGGCGATACCGGCAGCCGCGACCCACCCGAAGAATGCCGAGCCTACTTTCACCCCGCCGAACTGTTCCTTCTCCCGCTCAATGACACTTCCCCGGTCCACGCCCAACTCATCTACGGCTGCACCGTAGGAACGGGCCGGCACCACCTCGGCCGGCTGACCATACACAACCTGGGTCGGCTGTTCCTCCACAACCTGGACCGGCTGATCATGCACCACCTGCGGCGAGACAAACTCTCCATGCCGGGCAGGGTTTTCGAGCTCGGTCGGATGCGCCGGCACCACCTGGGCCGGTGGCTCCGTCACCTTTTCCGAGGCCGCGAACTGCTCGCGCTGCGCAGCGAAGCTCTGCTCGTCGGGGTGCTGCTCGTCGGGGTGCTGCTCGTCGGCAGGTAGGTTCTGCTCGTTCTGCACCACGAAGGTCTCAGGGTCCGGGTGCTGATCGCCCGCTCGGATGTTCTGCTCGTCTCGGTGCGGCGGGTTGATCGGTGTGCTCATCACAACTCCTTAGTAAAAGGGGGCTGGCCAGCTGCCGGGTCCCTGCGTGAAGGAAACGTTTGTGGATAAAAAGTTTTCTACGGGTAGAGCGCAGATGACTTCCTATCTGCACTCTACCCGTAGGGATGAGAGTTCCT
>JBBSUU010000236.1:0-5265 GCA_038234115.1 Mycobacteriales bacterium | reverse complement strand
GCGACAAGACCGGCGATGAGGGCGGCCGGAGTCGCCGATGTTGCGACGTAGGAAACGTTGAAGCCCTGTGCGGTAGCGGCATTGGCCGTGGTGTGCCCGATGCAGCCGACTACCGTTCCAGCGAGCAATTTTACGACGTCGGCGAGCGAGGAGGCCGCCGACGGGGAGTTCAGGAGGACCGCGTGATAGCGCCCGGCCGTCAGGTCATCAATCACACTGTGTGCCGGACGGATGTTTTCGGTGTGGTAGGCAACCACCCGGTCGGTCTCGTAGCCCATCGCGGTCAATGCGTAGGCCAGTGTGTCCATGGCAATCTGAGATCCCGGGAGTAGGACGCTCTGCGGCGGCGAGACAGGTGCGGGCCACAGCTGAGCCAGCCCGGCCGCCGAGTGGTGGTGGAGCCCCGGCGCCAGGTCAACCGGAAATCCGGCTGCCCTCAGGGCCGAAACGGTTGCCGGACCCACTGCTGCGACGCGGGTTTGCGCAGAGATCACCGGACTGATAGCTAATTCCTCGGCCCGCCTGACCACCGCATTGACGGTGTTGGTTGACGTGAAAGCAACCCATTGATAATCCCCCAGGGACAGCGCCAGCAGGGCGGTGTCCAGTTCGGCGGTGTCGTCGGGCCGACTGACCTTGATCAGCGGCACCGCCTGGGCGGTGGCGCCGACGCCGTCGAGTAGCCGAATCAGCTCAGCGTTGGTGCTGGTGGAGGAACTGCTTACCAGGACACGCCAACCTTGAAGGAGTGCGCCGGTCATGTTGAGACCATCAGTTCCTTCGCCCCGCCGGCCAGCAACTTCTCGGCCAAGGCACGCCCGATTGGCTGCGCCCGACCCGCTGAACCTGCTGCGCTCTCCCGTATCTCGGCTGTTCCGTCCAGCGCAAACACCGCTCCGGTCAGGGCCAGGCCATCAGCTTGGACCACGGCGCTGGCCCCGACCGGGGCCGTGCAGCCGGCTTCCAGAACCGAGAGAAACTCCCGCTCGGCCAGGGCGGCCGCACGGGTTGGTGGGCTGTCCAGTTCGGTGTGGACGGTCCGGTACCAGTCGGTTTCGGTATCCACATCACGACATTCGACAGCCAACGCGCCCTGGCCGGGAGCTGGAAGCATGATATCGGGACTGAACCGCTGGGTGATCTGGCCGCCGAGTCCGAGTCGGTTGAGCCCGGCGGTGGCCAGTACCACGGCATCAAGTTCCCCGGCCTGGACCTTTCCGAGACGGGTCGGAACATTCCCTCGGATGGCAGTCACCAATAGGTCGGGTCGCACGCGGAGCAGTTGGGCGGCCCGGCGAGGTGACCCGGTGCCGACGCGAGCGCCGTACGGCAGTTCGGCCAATGTCAGGCAGTCCCGGGCACATAACGCATCGGAGGGATCCTCCCTGGGTGGTACCACGGCCAGCGTGATTCCCTCGACGATGGCCGTCGGTAGATCTTTGAAGGAGTGCACTATCAGATCGACTTCACCGGCCAACATCGCTGCCCGAACTGCCGTGACGAATACTCCGGTACCGCCGATATTGGCCAGCGGACCCTGGTTGATATCGCCGGCGGTGCGGATCTTCACCAACTCGACAGGTCGACCCGTCACCGATTCGATGGCCGCGGCGACATGTCCGGACTGGGTCATTGCCAACGCGCTGCCGCGCGTGCCGAGCTTGAGGGCGCCGGTCATCCGGTGCCGGCAATCCCACTCGCGGCCAACTGCCCGTCAGGAACGTCCAGACCGGCCCAATCCTTGGCCGAATCGGATCCGGCGGTGGTCGGTTTTGCGGCCCGTAGATTTCGACAACATCCTGGGGCACACGGATTTGGAGTCGGACTCAGGTTGGTCAGCGCCTCGACCGGACGGGTTGGATCCAACCGTTCCTCGATCAGGTCGGCCAACCCCGCGATGAACAACGGATCAGTGCCGGGGGTGGCCACTCGATAGAAGAACAGTCCGGCCTTCTCCGCACTTTCGGCTGCTTCGTTGTCCAAATCCCACACAACTTCGACGTGGTCGGACACAAAACCGATCGGAATGACGATCACCGCCCGGCGTCCCAGCGCCGGCAGGCCGGCAATCACGTCGTTCACATCCGGTTCCAGCCAGGGCATGGACGGTGGCCCGGAGCGGGATTGAAACGCCAATTGCCAGTGCGGTTCAAATCCGAAGGTGGTCTTGACATCCTCGGCCATCAAAGCACTCCCCGCGAGGTGCTGCGCGACGTAGGCACCACCGGTCGAATACACCCCTGGGGCGCCCGAGGAGTCGGCCATTGCATCGGGGATCGAGTGGGTGGTGAAGACGAGTTCGATTTCACCGTCGGCGATTCCGGCTTCTCTGGCTGCAACGACGCCACGCCGGATGGCATTGGCGACCGGTGTCAGGAATCCGGGGTGATCAAAGTAGTGGCGCAGTTTATCGATCCGCACCTTGCCGACCAGACCGGTGCTCTGCAGTGCCAGGCCGAAGTCCTCACGATATTGACGGCAGGAGGAGTAGCAGGAGTACGCCGAGGTGGCCAGGCCCAGCAAGCGGGTCTGACCGTCGGCGTGTGCCTGGCGGACCGTATCGGCCATGTAGGGGGCCCAGTTTCGATTTCCCCAGAGCACCGGTAGATCGATAGCGCGCGAGCTCAACTCGGCCTGGAGAGCTGCTTGCAGAGCACGGTTTTGGGCATTGATCGGCGACGAACCGCCCAGGGCCTGGTAATGGTGCGAAACCTCGATCAGGCGCTCTTCCGGGATGCCGCGTCCGCGAGTGACATTGCGCAGGAAAGGCATCACATCATCAGGGCCCTCCGGACCGCCGAAGCCGGCCAACAGGATGGCATCCCAGCCCGGCTCGGTCACGGCAGCCCCGGTGCTCGAGGCCGTGGAGTCAGTGCTCATGCGACGACCTCGACAGCACCGGCCGGCTCGACCCGCCGACCAGTAAAGAACGGAACCTCTTCGCGAACATGCAATCTCGCTGACGACGCACGCAAATGGCGCATCAGGTCCACGATGTCGTGGAGCTCGGTGGCCTCCAATGCGAGCATCCACTCATAGTCCCCGAGCGCAAACGCAGCGACGGTGTTGGACAGCACCTGGTTGTATTCGCGCCCCATCACCCCGTGTTCCATCAGCATCGCCCGACGCTCGGCGTCCGGCAGCAGGTACCACTCGTAGGATCGGACGAAGGGGTAGACGCACACCCATTCGAGGGGTTTCATGCCGGAAAGGAACGCCGGAATGTGGCCCTTGTTGAACTCGGCCGGGCGGTGCAGGGCCATCGAGGTCCATGAATTTGTCAACGAGCGTCCGATGCTTGTCCGACGGAACTGTCGGGCCGCTGCCTGAAGCGCATCTGCTGTCGGTGCATGCCACCAAATCATCAGGTCGGCATCGGCGCGCACCCCTGACAGGTCATAGAAACCGCGGATGACGACGTCCTTCGCGGCGAGCTCCTCGACCAGCGTTTCCAACTCGGCCGACGCCTCCGCGGGAGTGGTATCCAGATCGCTGATCCGCGAGAAGACGTTCCACGATGTGTACCGAATTTGGTCGTTGATGTCGCGGGCGGACAGCTTGGCCGGAGCGTCAGTTGCTGGGGCTTGTACTTCCGTCGTTGTGTGCGGGCTAGTCATGCTCTCCATCTTCCCCTACCTGCGACCGGGCTCGCCTTCGGAGTGGGCCCGGTGTGAGATGACTCGCGCCTGCATCCGGGCATCGGCCACCACAGCCGCCAGGCCGGTACCGGCCAACCACCCGCCGGTCAGCACCAGACCCGGCAGATCCTGGGCTGCCTCGCGGATACCATCCACGAGAGTGGCGTGCCCCGGTGCGGTCCGCGGCAACACCGAGGCCCATTCGGTCAGGGCGAAGTCGTCCAGGTCAGCTGCGGTGAGCGGCACCCCTAACAGGTCGGATGCATCGCGCAGTGCCAGCCCAGGAAATTCGACACTGCCGGGGAGGGCGGCGTCTCCACCGCGACCGTAGGAAAGTCGCAGTACATGGCGACCGGGGCCGGCCGCTTCGGCCACCCATGTCCACTTGGCGCTGGCATGGGTCAGCGCCTTCGCGCGGACTCCGCGAGCCTGCGCCGATACCAGCATCCCGGTTCCACGAGGTGCCAGGTCCAGGCGGGCGGACCGGACGACCAGGGTGCACAGCAGGACCCCGGTGGTGGCCGTGCTGACCTGCGGCCAGGTGACGTCGATGAGTGGTGACAGCAACGTTTGGGTGGCAGCGAGGGGGACCGCGACGATGATCGATTGCGCCCGGACGATGCGGGTGACCCCGCTGCTGACGACTTCTGCCTCCCAGCCGCCGGTTGCTGCTCGGAGACCGCGTACCTCCGTGTTGAGTTCAATCCGGCCGCCGGCTTCTTGAATCTTTTGGCCCAGCGAGGAGATCAGCGTGTTCATGCCGCCGTTGAGGCCGGCTACGGCTGACCCCGATGGCCCGGCAGCGCCGCGCATTCTCCTCGCAGCGGCGGCCAAGGAGCCCCGCTCCGTCAGCATGGCCGGCAGTGTGGGCGCGATCGAAACGATCTCCAATTCATCCGGATCGACCGAGTGCACGCCACCAACGACAGGTTCGACCAGCCGTCGAACGACCCGGCCGCCCATCCGGGACCGAACCAATCCGCCAAAAGTTGTTTCTTTTGAACCGATTCGGGCCGGTAGAAGTCGATCAATCGTGGCTCGCAATGCACCGGTCAGCCCGATCACCCGCCGTACGTCGGCGGCAAAGGGACGACTCGGAACGCCCAACCAACTCGCTGCCGGCAGCGGTGCCTGCCCCGATTCATATCGCACCCAGGCGCCATCCGGGTTCGGTCTGACCACCCGTTCGATCGCACCCAGATCGCTGATCAAATCGGTGACGGCCGGCCGCGCCGTCGCGAAGGATTCGGCGCCGGAATCAAGCGTAATATCGCCGACAATGTGCCGGCCGACAGCGCCACCGAGTCGATCACCGGCTTCGAGCACCAACGGTGTCAAGCCAAGCGAGGTGCACTCGAAAGCGGCAACCAATCCGGCCGGTCCGCCTCCGATAACGAGCACCGGAGTTTCAGGGGTGGGCGCAAAGTCGGGGGTTCCAGGGGTGTCCGAGCTCTCGGCGGCATCCACGGCAGTCGCTAAATGTTGTGGACGAACTCGACCAGCCGGGTCAGAACGGTCGGATCGGTATCCGGCGGCACCCCATGGCCGAGGTTCAACACGTGGCCCGGTGCCTGGGCGCCGAGCGTGATGATCTCGGCGGCGTGCTGGTGCAACACCTCTTGGCCGG
>JBBSUU010000235.1:0-5288 GCA_038234115.1 Mycobacteriales bacterium | reverse complement strand
CGGTTTGTTGTAAAACCAAGCCTTCGGGTTGGCCGCTGCATGCTTTCTGGTGATGACGGCAAGGCGACCGTAGTCTTCGCTCGTGGCACCGTACTGATGCATATACCGCCGCGCGAACATCGCGGTCTGCTGAGCCGGAGTGAGCAACCCATAGGGATTAACCCAGCTTCGGTACTCGTTTTCGGTGGTAGCGGCGGTTTTCCCGGGGGGCGGACCCAGGCCAAAACGAACCCCGGAGCGTTCATTGAACGCCCGATAAGCAACAACCACGTCAGCCACTCCGGTTGCCACCGCCATCGCTGCCTGCTGGATTGGCGCACACGCGCCACCTCCACCGTGCGGAATTTTACTGAAGAATTTCAGCTGTGGAATGCCCAGCGTGCGAGCGACCATGTTCTCCGAGTTGGTTTCCATGGTGAACGTCGACATGCCATCAACTTCGGCAGGTGCGATCCCGGCGTCTGTGAGCGCGGCGAGGACGGCTTCGGTGGCCAGGGTCAATTCACTACGCCCGGAGTTTTTAGAAAACTCGGTAGCTCCGATGCCGACGATCGCAGCCTTGCCGGACAGAAAATCATTCGTCATGAGGACACGTCCTTTCCCAGTGCCGTCGCGTGGAATTTGACGATGACAGTGGAGACCACGTGGGAGCCTCGACTATTGTTTCCGCGTACAGCAATGGTCACCGAGTTGCCCTCTTTGGCACTCACTTCGCCGGTGAGAATCATCGTGTCGCCCGGAAAGTTTGGCACCCCCAATCGGGTGGACAAATGGGCCACAAATACTGTCGGCCCGGTCCAGTCCGTGACATAACGAGTGACCAAACCGTTTGTGTTATTAATGCTCATGAAAGTATCCGGCGTTCCGCGGTCCACTGCTCTTTGCGGATCGTGATGGACATCTTCGAAGTCACGAGTTGCCAAGGCGCCGGCCATGATCAGAGTTCTGGTGAGTGGCACTTCCAGCGCCGGGAGTACGTCGCCCACGGAAATGGCATGCAGGTCCAATTTTTTTATGTTTGTCATATTCAGTTATCGCCTGCCATGTGAAATCCAATTTGGCCTAAGTGACAACTCGCCGAGCCCAAACCGGCATTCAGGTGCTGCGAGTCCGAATGGTCGCCGGTGAGATCAATGTCGGACAGCCGCCGGTGGTCAGTTCGCCGGGCGAGGGTGTCTTTTGCGAGTCCTTGAAGTGTGTGTTGGTCAGCAGTCAGACAAAAGTCCATCAGTGATTCTCCTCAACGGCCCGGAATCGGGGCAGCGTCAACTCCGAGTCGTAGTCAAGCCATTCAACCTGGACGGGCAGGCCGACCGCCAAAGCCGCTGAAGTTCCTACGAAGTCGGCCACCAGGCGGGTGCCTTCGGCAAGGTCGACCAGAACCACCGAATGGGGGTAGTCAAATCCCGGCGCCTTGGGATGATGGCTGATGACAAAACTATGCACAGTCCCCCGGCCCGACGCAGCGACCTCGTGCCAGTTCCAGGATTGACATTTTCCACACATCGGCGATGGCGGATGACGCAGAACGCCACAATCAGTGCAGGCCTGGATCACCAGCCGGCGCTCGGCAGCGGCTTTGAACCAAAACTCGTTGTCCTGCAGGATAAATGGTTTGGGGCGTAGGCCAATGTCGGTCGCGGGCGAGACAGGGTCCGAGGTTTGTGGTGGTTGTTTTGCCGAGGCATCAAATCGCAGGATTCTGAATCGCTGTTCGGCAACAACTTCACCGCGCGCATCGCGGTAGGTACGCAACGTGGTGACAAAGTGACCACTGCCCAGTCCCGTCTTCTTCAACGGTGAGACATCCTCGATCACCGTGCTCATTGCAAGTTGGTCACCCATGATGAGTTCCCGATGGTAGGTCTGCTCATCGTTGGTGGCTACGACACCGGTGAAGCCTCGATCGTTGAGTAACTGCAGCAGCCTGGCCATGGGCGAATCGGGGGCGCCAGTTTGCAGTGCGGACATATGAGCCCGGTAGCCAACCATGAGCCAGGTCGACAACATCGGCGGCGGTGCAACTATTTGCGCGCGTCCGGTTGCGGCGGCAGCCTCGGGATCTAGGTAGATCGGATTTTCATCGCCCATGGCCTCAACAAAGTGGCGGATCATGGCCCGGTTGACCGGCTCCTGCGCGTGACGAACAGGGGTGGCTTCCTGCCCCACAAAGGTGCGTAGCGTCGTCAAGAACTTCTCAGCATCATCAGTGTGATCGAGTGCGGTGGTCATCTGCTCATCTCCCCCCGGCGAGGCATGCCAAGATGACATCGCCGGTGAGCATTCCCGGCAGGTAAGTACGTTTTTGTTCCTTGGTCCCAAAGCGCTGAATCAGCGGGCCGACACCCCTGGCCGCCGAACTCAGTTGGCCACCCAAGCCCAAGCCAGCTATCGCGGCCGATCTGACGCACAACTTCCCGATAGGCCGGCCGGTCTTCATTGATCCCGCCAGTTGCTTCCCGCACCTCGGGTGTGAACAAACGTGCGAAGTAGGAACGTATTTCACGTCTCAGCTCCTTTTGGGCCGGCGTGTAGTCAAGGTACATCGGGAGACTTTCTGTTGATCTGGTTAGCCGGTGGTGACTATTTCTTGTCCCGCGCGGATGTCAGCTTGGGCCGAAACGCGCAACTAAACAGCAGCGAACAGCATCGTCCTGCCGTGTTCGGCAAACTCGTCATTGAGTTGAATCAGTTCTGTCTCACCCCGTAGCCGGTACGTCAGGTCAGACCCCGTTCGCCACCTCGTCCCAAGATCGGCGCGGCTATCAGAGAACACTCGGGAACCATCCCGGGTGAAGGTGACGCACGGCGGCAGTTGAATGGTGCACATCCCTTGGTCCCAAGTGCATGGATCTGGGACTGCGTGCCCCGGGGCCACCGCCACATCTGGATGGTTCTCCAAAATCGGCTCTACCGGACCGTCCGATGAGTTTTCACGAACTAGTTCGACCTCACGGCGTGTCGGGTTGATACCGCCGATTGCTGCACTGAACAGCGTTGCTGCGCAGGTGCAAAAAATAGAGTCGGACGTGTTCTCGAGCCCCAGGTGCAGGGATCGCCCACCTGCGCTCGCCACCGGCAGCGAGGCTGCCCGATGTGCAGCTTCTCGGACCGCTTCTTTCCACACCCGTTGCTGATCACCAAAGCGAATACCGACGTGTCCATCGGTAACTCTGGCGCGAACGATCTCGGCAAACGTACTCATACCGGGTGATCCTTTCGCTCGGTCAACCATCAGGAGTACTTATCGATCCCGACGCTGGGAGATGGAGGTGCAACAAAATAACGAGCAAGCGCTTGGTTGAGACAACCATACGACGGCACCGACGGCATGGTCAAGGCCACACTGTGATCTGCATCCTGAAAGAGACCTTTGCCGCGACCTCACGAACCGCTCGGGGTGGGCCGCGAGGTCGGAAGGATTACTGCGGCCAGAAGCTCTTGCTCGGCGAGGAAACGGTGTTTGGGCCGCGTCGCCACGCAATCGGCGGGAGGGGAGGGTGCACCGAGGCACTGCGGGCCGACGGTTCCTACCTGACACCTTCTCGGAACTCTCCGACCTGCAAGGTGTAGACGCCAGTTATGGTGTTTCTGGAGCCGGTGACAATGGTGGGCACCCCGGGCAGCGACACGGTGGCTATCACGCAGACGTCGTAGGTGGATCCGGCCTGCAGGTCCGGTTGCCGCTCGGGGCCACTGATGCAGTCATCGCCGGGCTGGACAAACCTGATCGTCAAACCGTCCGCCGGCACATTCTGATCGGAAAGTGCAACCAGCGCGACGGCTTTGGCCCGTTCCAGGCCGGTCGCCACTGTCGGGGCGTTGTCCAGCACCGTCGCAGCGTCGCGAGCCGCCTGCGAAACAGCAAAAGTAGTTGCCTGCACCCGCAGGACAGCAATCAGCAAATAGATGATCGGAATCATCACCACCACAGCCAGCAATATCAGCTCGATGATAGCCCGCCCGGAATCGCCTTCTTCATCGGTGTTTGCGTCGTTGGTCTCTTGTTGGCGGTATCGCATCATGCAGGATCTTCCAACGCCGAATGCCCTGTAACGTCCAACCTGGGCATCACGCCGTCGAGTAGGCCAACGATGCCGGGCGCGGTCATCGTGCAATGCACTTGAACGAGAACACCGTCGGTGGACGCGCTGCACTGCAATGTATTCCGCGTCGAACCGGTCACCCCTGAACCTAAAATTTGAGCCACCCGCGCAGTGGCGTCACCATTGGACGCGCCGTGCAGACCGGCATAGCGGGCCGACTCCGCCGCCGCGGAGGTGAGTAGGGTGCGGGTGTAGGCCCATAGACAAACTTGGATCAAACTCAGGAATAGCAGCATCAGCAACGCAATGACCATCGCGAACTCGGCCACCGAAGATCCCCGGTCACCACGATCCGCACGCTGGTCCGGGTCGGGCTGAGACCTTCTTGATTCAGCCAACAATGGCGTCGAATGCATCCTGTACGGCTTTCGTCACTGCCTCCCGGAAGACCACCAGCAGCGCGATCACCACGATCGATGTCATCATGGTGATCATCACCCAGCCCGGTACGTCGCCCCGATCACTGTCGGATCGCTGCGAAGCCGTCTCGGCATCGCCGGAACTGGCGGGTTGCACAAGTCGGCCGACCAGCGCGACCACCATGGCCAGTCCGATCCAGGTGACCATTTGGATGCCGCCGCTGAGTCTCTTCATCGATACTCCCAATGTGATCGGTACCGGATCAGCCGGCGACTGTGGTGATGGCTATCAACCCCGGATACAGGGCAAACAGGATCGTTGTGGGCAAAACAAGAAAAACCACCGGGACCATCATCGCGATCTCCTTGCGACCGCCGGCCTCCATCAGCTGACGTTTGCCCATTGCCCGGACATCGGCAGCCTGCGCCCGCAGGACATCGGCCAACGGCGTCCCACGTTCGATCGCCACCGCCATACCATCAAGAAAGCGGGCCAGTGGTTCCAGTCTGGTTCGGTCACGCACCGCTGTTATTGCTTCCAAAAGCGGCGTGCCCGAACGGGTATCAGCCAATATCGCGGTGAGTTGCTCGATCAGTGGCCCTTTGGCCAGTTTGGAGATGCGCTCGATCGCGCCGATCGGTCCCTCCCCGGCGGTGACGGCCAGCGCCAACATTTCAGCCACCACCGGGAACTCGGCCAGGATGTCGGCGTCAAGCTTGCTTACCTCTCTGGTGAGCCAATAGTCTCGCGCCAACACTCCGGTGACTGCGCATCCGATCACCAACAGCCCGACGCCCAGTGCATTGACGCCACCGGCCAGCG
>JBBSUU010000234.1:0-5315 GCA_038234115.1 Mycobacteriales bacterium | reverse complement strand
GCCCGACAGCGATGTCGACGAACACGACCTGGCGATGATCGTCTACACCAGCGGAACGGAGGCCGCACCCAAGGGCGTGATGATCACCCATCGCAACTATCTGATCTCCACCGCGCCGGCGTGGAGTTGGGGTTTGCGCACCCAGGCCGACGACATCTGGTTGTACGTCATGCCCTTCCACACCATCGCCGGAATCGGATCGATGACCACCTTGACCATGATGGGCGCCACCTTGGTGCTACCGGCCTCTGCCGACGCCGGGGTATCTCTGCGGATGATCAAGGACGAGGGCATCACCGTCCTGGCCCAGACACCCACCTTTTACATCGCGCTTGCGGGCCACGCCGATTTCGGCGCCGAAGCGGTCGGCACCGTCAAACGGTGCATGACCTACGGCGGTCAAGTGTCTCCGCACGCCATTGGCTCGTGGGCATCGGCGGCCCCTGATGTGGTCTGGGGTACCTACTGGGGCCAATCAGAACTGTCGCAGCTCGGCTCGGTCGGCTGGTTCTCGACCCTCGACGACATCCCGGATCATGACCCCACCTGGATTGGAAAACCGGTGTCGCACTTGGAGATTCGTATCGTGGACGCCGACGGCAATGAGTCCGACACCGGCGAGATGCTGTGCCGCTCACCCTCGGTGATGCTCGGCTACTACAGGGAACCCGAACGCACCGCCGAGGTGATGCGGGATGGCTGGATCCACACCGGAGACATAGTCCGCCGCGACGCCCAGGGCAATCTCTTTTTCCTGGATCGCAGCAAGGACATGATCAAAACCGGCGGCCTCAACGTGTCCTCCCAGGAAGTGGAGCGTGCATTGCAGGCACATCCGGATGTGTTGCGCGCCGCGGTTGTCGGTCTTCCGGACGACTATTGGTCGGAGGTGGTTACCGGCTTCGTGATCATCCGGCCGGGCGCTGATGTGCTGCCCGCGGCGCTGATCGAACTGTGCCGGGAGCAGATGGCACATTACAAGGCTCCCAAGGCGATCCAATTCGTCGAGGAACTGCCCGTCGACCCGCAGGGCAAACTGCTCAAACGCGAATTGCGACGGCTGTACTCCACTACCGTCAGTTGATGACTTCCAGCCAATCGTCGGAGCCGGCGACCCGGTTGATCCCGCTGAGCCGTCGCGACGAGATCGTCGCGGCGGCAGCTCGTTTCTTCGCCACCCACGGATATCACACCGTCGGCATGCGAGAAATAGCCGAGGCGGTCGGGATCCGGGGCGCCAGCCTCTACAACCACTTTTCCGCCAAGGAGGAGATCCTGTTCGCCATCGCGGAAAAGATGACCCGCGACCCGATCGAGAACCACCTGCCCATCCTCGATCTGGACGGCACACCCACCACCAGACTGCGGGCGCTGCTGGAAATCCATATCCAACACCTGAGCCTGAACCGGGTCGAACACCTGGTGTCGGTGCGCGAGATGACAGCTCTGACATCCGCTCACCGGGACGCAGTGCTCGACAGTCGGCGCTACTACCAGCGCAGGGTTCGCGACGTGATCAGCGCCGGGGTCCGCGTCGGGGAATTCACTACCGATAGTCCGCGGCTGGCCGCGATCGCGATCCTGGACATGATCAACGGCATCAGCTGGTGGCTGCACGATGACGCCGACATCCCCGCACTCACGCAGGCCTACCTGGGCTTTGCTATTGAGGGCATTTTGAAAGCCCCCCGATGACGGGGCCGCTGGCCGGGCTGCGGGTCATAGAAATGGCGGGCCTCGGACCCACCCCGCACGCGGCGATGATGCTCGCCGATCTTGGTGCAGACGTGGTGCAGATCGGTCGGCCGGGTGAGGCGGCGGGGCCGGACGGCATCGCCGGTGCTGATCGGGCGTTGATGCGCAACCGGCGACTCGCGCAGGCGGATCTGAAGAATGTAGACGATCGTGAACTTGCGCTGGCTCTGGTTGATTCCGCGGACGTCCTCCTCGAAGGCTTCCGGCCGGGTGTGATGGAACGATTGGGCCTTGGTCCCGATATCTGCCTGGCTCGCAATCCCTGCCTGGTCTCCGGCGGGTTGAGTGGCGGGGGGCAGTCCGGGCCGCGCGCGTGGCGGGCCGGACACGACATCAATTACCTGGCGTTGACCGGCATTCTGGAAACGATGGGTCCGGCCGGCGCGCCGCCACTGCCACCGCTGAACCTGGTCGCCGACTTCGGCGGGGGCTCAATGCTGCTGGTCTTCGGAGTGATGGCAGCGCTGTGGCAGCGGGGCAGCACCGGACTGGGTCAGATTGTCGACGCCGCCATGATCGACGGGAGCGGCCTACTCGCCCAAGGGTTGTGGTCATGGAAGGCCGCCGGGCGTTGGTCTGCGCCGCGGGGGGAAAACATCCTCGATGGGTCCGCCCCATTCTATCGGACCTACGAATGCGCCAGCGGTGGCTACATGGCCGTCGGCGCTTTGGAGCCTCAGTTCTACGCGCGAATGCTGGCCGGACTCGAACTGGACGCTTCGACGCTCCCCGACCAATGGGATCGGTCTGGCTGGGAGGTGCTCACGGTCGCGTTGGTCGACCGGTTTGCGGGGCGTAGCCGGGCCGACTGGACGCGGGTCTTTGCTGGCATTGACGCCTGCGTCACGCCGGTGCTGAGTTTCGCCGAGGCCCCTTCCGACCCACATATGGTGGCACGGAACAACTTTGTGTCTGTCGCCGGGGAGGTCCAAGCAGCGCCGGGTCCGCGGTTCTCAGGGTGTGCTGTTCTGCCTGTCTCTGCTGCGGCAGTCTGCAGCCTCGCCGACGTCGTCACTCAGTGGGCAGGTGCCGGGACCCGTTGACGGTGGCGGCTGCCCGTTGACGGTGGCGGCTGCCCGTTGACACTTCACAACCGACCGTGTTTAGTGTGGGTAATCAAGTTCGAACACACTGGAGCCTTGGTTCCGCGTGCCCCGCAGCCGTGGCACAAACGCCAGTTCCCCCGCCTGCCGTCCATGGGAGCCACATGAAGATTCACCGCTCAGCGCGAAAACTGACCAGTTCACCATCTTCCGGCCTCAAGCGCGCCCTCGCCCTCGGCGTGGTCGCAGTGCTCGGCCTGACCGCCTGCGGCGGCAGTGAAGCCGGCGGGGACGCCGCCACCGGCGAAGCGCAAACGCTGACCGTCTACAACTCCTTTGTGCTCAAGGGTCTCGACCCGGCGCAGGTCTACGAAGCCACCGGCGTAATGACCGTCCGCGCCCTGTACGACACCTTGGTCACCTTCAAGGGTTCCGACGTCACCACCCCCGTCGGGCAGCTCGCCGAATCCTTCACCACCTCAGACGACGCGAAGACCTTCACCTTCGTACTGCGCAGCGACGCCAAGTTCGGCGACGGCTCCCCCGTCACCTCCGAAGACGTGGTCTTCAGCCTCAACCGGCTCAAGAACCTCAAGGGCAGCCCGGCGGTCCCGGTTTCCGGTCTGACCTTCGAGGCCAAGGACGACAAGACCGTTGTGGTGACAAGCGATGTCATCAACCCCAACGTGCCCACCATCCTGGCCATGCCGTCCACCGGCATCCTGAACTCCGAGCTTGCCAAGGCCCAGGGCGCCACCGACACAGCAGATGCCGTCACCGCTGACAAGGCCGGCACCTACCTGAACACCAACTCCCTGGGCAGCGGCGCCTACAACATCGAATCATTCGACGCCGCCTCCCAGGTGGTGCTCACCGCGAAGCCTGATTACTGGGGAACAAAGCCCACCTTCGGCCGAGTGGTCGTCCAGAACATGGACGTCCAGAACCAGAAACTGACGATGAGTAAGGAACCGGCCGACACCATCGCGCTGGACCTGTCCGGTGACGGACTCGATGGCCTGCCCGCCGCCCTGACCCAATCCGGCGCGCAGGACACCCTCTACCAACTGCGTTTCAGCGTCGACCCGAGCGTCAGCGAAGTCACGGCCAACCCTGACTTCATCAAGGCATTCCGCGCCTCCATCGATTACGCCGGTGTAGCAGCACTTTTCGGTAAGTCTGCGCAGCCGGCCGCCGGCCTGGTGCCGACCGCTTTCCCGGGTGCGCTGGATCAGTCCGAAGCGCAGAAGCAGGATCTGGACCTGGCTGCCAAGGCTTTGCCCGCCGGTGGACTGGAAGCCCCCACGGTTTCCTTGCTCTACCCCTCCATCACCTACCGCGGTGTTGATCTGGGCACCGTCGCCGCCAAGGTACAAAGTGACGCCCTCAAAGCCGGCATCAATGTCGAACTGAACCCGGCGCCGATCGCCTCCTTCCTGGATCAACGCAAAGCCGGAAAGGTTGCGCTGAGCCTGAGCCCGCAGTCGCTGAACTACCCGGTTGCCGCATCGATGATCGGCGACCTGATGCCCGGCGGTGGAGCCGCCGACGCCGCTGCCTGGACCGCCGATAACGCAGACGCAGCAACGGTTGCTGCCGCCGAGGACGTCGCCACCATCGTCGACCGGGACAAGCAGATTGCGGCCATCCAGGAGTGGCAGCGTCTGATGAACGAGAACTCCCCGTACATCCCGCTCGCCTACAACTCCGGCGTCGTTGTCGCCAGCTCCGGTCTCACCGGAGCCGACTACGCCGCCGCCGGCTGGCAGGTCGACATCGCCGGGGTGGGTCGCGCTTGAGTTCCACCGCCCCGGCCCCGCCCGCGGCACCGAAGTTGGACCCGTCGCCAGCTCTGGCGGCGGGTCCGCGGGGCCGCAAGGTTCCGCGGACTCTCCTCCGATTCATCCTGCGTCGCCTGTTCATCACGGCTTTCCTGCTCATCGGCGTGACGATCATGACTTTCCTTCTGGTGCAACTGGTTCCCGGCGACGGAACCACGGCCAACCTCTCCGAAGCTGCCCAGAACGACCCTTCCATTGTCGCGGCGTACCGGGCCAAGTGGGGGCTGGACAAGCCGCTCATCGCCCAGTACTTCACCTACCTGGGCAATGTGCTGCACGGTGACCTGGGCACCTCGCAGACCAGCGGCAACTCGGTGCTCTCCGACCTGGCCAAGTACGTCCCGGCCACCCTGGAAATCGCCATCCCGGCAATGCTGCTCTCGCTGATCATCGGCCTGGGCGTTGGCATGTGGGCCGCGGTCCGCAAGGACAAGCCGGCTGACCACACCATCCGCGGGGCCGCGCTATTGGGACTTTCCACCCCCTCGTTCTGGTTGGCCATCGTGGTGCTCTGGGTGTTTTTCTACCTGCTGGATATCGCCCCCAACGGCGGCCGGCTCAGTTCCAAATACGCGCCGCCGCGCCCGGTGACCGGTCTCTATACGGTGGACTCGCTGCTGGCGGGACGGCCCACTGTCTTCTGGGATGCCTTATGGCACATGGCATTGCCGGTTCT
>JBBSUU010000233.1:0-5320 GCA_038234115.1 Mycobacteriales bacterium | reverse complement strand
TGGATCTGACCCCCGATGAGTTGCTGACCACCACACGTTCGGTACGCAAGAGACTGGATCTGACCAAGGACGTGCCGCTGGAACTGGTGCGGGAATGCATCGAAATCGCACTGCAGGCGCCGTCCGGGTCGAACAAGCAGGGCTGGCACTGGTTGGTGGTGACCGATGCGCAAAAACGCCGCGCGATCGGCGAGATCTACCGGGATATCACCAGGATCTATTTGGCATCCGGGGACTCGGCGCAGCAGCAATATGCAGATGATCCGGATCGGGCGGCCGTGCAGGATCGGGTCTCCAGCAGCGCGGCGTGGCTCGGCGAGCACATGTCCGAGGTGCCGGTGATGGTGATCCCCTGCATTCAGGCCTCTCGCCTTCCTCGCGGCAACCAGGCCGGGCTCTGGGGTTCGCTCCTACCGGCCGCCTGGAGTTACGCGTTGGCGGCCCGAGCCCGCGGCCTCGGTACCGCCTGGACCACGCTGCACCTGGCCAAGGAGGCCGAGGTGGCACAAATTCTGGGGCTGCCGGAAGACATCCACCAGGGCGCCTTGATTCCAACGGCCTACTACACCGGCGAGACCTTCCGGCCGGCTGCGCGCCAGGGTCTGGATGAGGTGCTGCACCTGAACAGCTGGTGACGCACCGGTAGGCTCACCCGGGCCTGCGGAATCAGCGAACGAAAACTTTTGCTATCCCTCGATCGTTTTGGAGCAGCACGGATGAACCTCTTCGAACTGAGCCCGGATCATCTGGCATTGGCCGCTCTGGCGCGCCAATTCAGTGATGAGTTCGTGGCCCCGAACGCCGTGGAATGGGATCGCACCAAATATTTTCCGGTCGAGGTGATGCTCAAGGCGGCCGAACTCGGGATGGGCGGAATGTATGTCCGGGAAGATGTTGGTGGTTCCGGACTGACAAGGATGGACGCCGCGCTGATTGTCGAGGAATTGGCTACCGGGTGCCCGTCATTGGCCAGTTACATCTCGATTCACAATATGACCGCCTGGATGATCGATGCCTTCGGGAGCGAGGATCAGCGGCGTAAATATCTTCCCGGGATGTGTGCCATGACCGCACTGGGTTCCTACTGTCTGACCGAACCCGGGGCGGGTTCGGACGCCGCAGCAGTTTCTACCCGCGCTGTGTTGGACGGGGACGAATACGTCCTCAATGGCGTCAAGCAATTCATCTCCGGGGCGGGAGCCTCCGGTGTTTACGTGGTGATGGCCCGGACCGGCGGGCCCGGTGCCAAGAATATTTCCGCCTTTGTCGTCGAGAAAGACACACCGGGAATGTCTTTCGGTCCGAACGAGATGAAGATGGGCTGGAATTGTCAGCCCACCAAGCAGGTCATCATGCAGGATCTGCGAATCCCGCTGGCAAACCTCCTGGGATCGGAGGGTGATGGCTTCCGAATCGCGATGTCGGGGCTGAACGGTGGGCGCGTCAATATCGGAGCCAGCTCACTCGGCGGCGCAAAGGCTGCACTGGAGAAGTCCCTGGCCTACATGGCGGAACGAGAAGTGTTCGGCGAGAAGCTTAATGGCTTTCAAACACTTCAGTTCTACGTTGCCGATATGGCCACCAAACTCGAAGCGGCGAGGCTATTGCTATGGCGTGCGGCTACCGCATTGGACAACAAGAGTCCGCAGGCCGTTCAACTTTGCGCAATGGCCAAGCGATTTGCCACCGACATCGGGTTTGAGGTGGCCAACACTGCTCTTCAAATCCACGGTGGATACGGGTATCTCGCCGAATACGGAATCGAGAAAATCGTTCGGGACCTACGGGTTCACCAGATTCTCGAGGGTACCAACGAGATCATGCAGGTCATCATCTCCCGATCTCTGGTGAAGAAATGACCGACGTAGCCACGCAGGCCGAGGTGTTGATCCGGGTCCAGGGTTCCCTGGGTCGACTGACCCTCAATCGACCGCGAGCCATTAACGCACTCAACCATGCGATGGTGCAACAGATTTCAGCGGCGCTGCGGAAGTGGCGAGGCGATGACCGAGTACGCACGGTGGTGTTGGACGGCGCCGGCGAGCGGGGACTGTGCGCCGGCGGCGACATCAGGGCCATTCACCGCGACGCCGTCGGCGGCGGAACCGGATCGCTTGATTTCTGGCGGGATGAATACCGTCTGAACGCCCAGATAGCCAACTACCCCAAGCCGTTCGTGGCCATTATGGACGGCTTGGTGATGGGCGGTGGCGTTGGTCTCTCCGCGCACGCGAGTCACCGGATGGTCACCGAGCGCTCCGTGGTGGGCATGCCGGAGGTCGGTATCGGCCTCATCCCCGATGTCGGAGGCACCTATTTGCTGTCCCGAGCCCCGGGTTTGACCGGTTTACACGTTGCGCTGACAAATGAGAAACTGAATGCCGCCGATGCCATCTACCTCCGGATGGCCGACCGGGAGATTCGGTCTGAAGACATCGAGCATTTCATCGCCGCCGTAGATTCAGCAGGGGCGGACAGTGCCCTGGACGAGTACGGCATCGCCGTGGACCCCAGTCCGTTGGCGGCAAAAGCCAACTGGATAAACACGCATTACGCCCATTCCACGGTTGAGCGGGTACTGGATGCACTGCGGACGGCGGCTGAAACCGAAACGCTCGTCGCAGCAACGGCTATCGAGTCCGCTTCTCCGTCTTGTGTCAAGGCGACGTTCCGGGCCATCAGCGAGGCAAAAGTGATGCCGGATCTCAAGACAGCACTGAATGCGGAGTTCCGAGCAGTCAGTGCGGCTCTGCGCTCCTTCGACCTGGCGGAGGGCATCCGCGCCCAGGTGATCGACAAGGATAGGCGGCCGGCCTGGCTGCCACCACGGCTTAGCGCGGTATTGCCGGCGGACGTCGACAAGTATTTTGCGCCAGTTCCAGATCTGCCATTTCCCGATCGTGTATGACCTCGGACCCCCTCATCAGCCGGCCGGGCTATCAGAAAGAGAAAACACCGTGAGCCAATTCGAGACCATCCTTGTCGACCGCCCGGCTGACCGGGTTGCCCTGATCACCTTGAACCGGCCCAAGGCGCTGAACGCGCTCAACCGCCAGTTGATGAAAGAGGTGGTGCAAGCGGCCACCGAGTTGGACGCCGATCCAGGCATCGGCTGCATAGTCATTACCGGATCGGAGCGAGCCTTCGCCGCCGGCGCCGACATCAAAGAGATGCAGCCGCAGGGTTATCCAGGGGTGTACGTCGATGATCTGTTCACCCTGTGGGATCGACTGGCCGATGTCCGAACGCCGGTCATCGCAGCGGTTGCCGGGCATGCGTTGGGTGGCGGCTGCGAACTGGCGATGCTGTGCGACATCTTGATTGCCGCTGACAACGCCAGTTTCGGCCAGCCGGAGATCAAGCTCGGTGTCATTCCGGGTATTGGCGGGTCCCAGCGACTCACCCGCGCTGTCGGCAAGGCCAAAGCCATGGAGATGATCCTGACCGGTCGCACCATGAAGGTCCAGGAGGCAGAGCGCGCCGGATTGGTCTCCCGGATCGTGCCCGCCGCTGATCTCCTCGCAGATGCCATCAGCACTGCCGGCATCATTGCCGGGTACAGCAAGCCCGTCGTGTGGATGGCGAAGGAGGCGGTCAACCGCGCCTTCGAGTCCAGCCTGGCCGAAGGGTTGCGCTTCGAGCGTCGGATCTTCCATGCCACCTTCGCCGTTGCCGACCAGAAAGAGGGTATGGGCGCCTTCGTCGACAAGCGTTCGGCAAATTTCACGCATCGGTAGTTGCCGGCCACCGCGGGCGTCTGGTTTCCTAGACCTCATTACCTTGGGTAGCCGTACACTCACCCTCTGTGGGCCGGGAAGTTTCGCCCGGTCTGAGTGTGATGAGAGCCGAGAGGATCACCGGGAGTGGGACTCGACAGCGACCACCTTGCGAATGAACACCATTCGCGTTCAGCGACAGAATCGATCCCGGCTCTCGCACCGACTTCGCCGCCTGGCACCTCACCCTCGCACACTTCACTGCGGAACCAGTTGCCCCCGAAACCGGTGATCTCGGACAGGTCGTCGGGTCAATCACCCAGGGTGCTGGTGGCGGCCGGACCGCCGCCGCCGTTACCCCGCCTCATTGCAGTGTGGTTCGGCGCGCTCGCGATCCTGCTCACCGTTTATACAATCTCAACCATCGTTTCCACTGTTTCTGACCGCCCGACCTGGTGGGATACCTGGTTCTACCTCGGGCTCGAATTCGGCGCCGCCGGCCTCGTTGCCACCCGGGCCATCGTGATCGCCCGCGAGCGGCTGACGTGGGCGCTGTTGGCCGCTTCGCTGGGCTGTGTTGCACTGGGCGACACACTTACCTCCCTCTTGACATCCAACGGGCGGTCGGGCTCCAACTCCTTGCCCTCGACGCTGCTCTACGCCGGCTTTTTGGTGTTGGCCTTCTGGTCCATGGTCGTGCTCCTCAAACGCCGACTCCCACCGGCTTCATCAGCGGTGTGGCTCGACGGGATTATTTCCGGGCTCGGGCTGCTGTCTCTGGTCTCGGCCATCATATTCACCCCCCTGAGCGAGATCGGGATCGACGATCTGGAGGCCCTCGGGTACGCCGCCGGACTGCTGACACTGGTCGCTATCCTGATCGGTTCGCTCGCGGCACTCGGCCGGAAACCGAGCAGAATCTGGTGGCTGCTGACCTCTGCTTTTGTGGTGATGTCAGCCGCCAATTCGGTTCTGGTACCCGAGATCGCCGCCGGGACATACGTGCGCGGACATTTTGTGGACGCCCTGTGGCCGATTGCGGCCACCATGCTGGCCTGGGCGGCCTGGCAATCGGGGACGCCGGCAGTCTCGGAAAAGTCCAGCTCGACGGTGGCCGTCGCCGGGCCTTCGGCTTTTACCCTCGGCGCCCTGGGGGTGGTTACGTTCGACCACTTCTCCAGTCTTTCGGGTTTCTCGGTGATCTTTGCGCTGGCCACCCTTTTCGCGGGGGCGGCGAGACTTCTCTTTGCGGTGCGGGACGCGGTCAGATCTCGGCGCCACGAAATTGAGCTGAACCGCAATCTGGCCCTGGCCCGCGATCAGGCGCTGGCGGCCACCATGGCCAAATCAAACTTCTTGGCCACCATGAGTCATGAGATTCGCACCCCGATGAATGCCGTGATCGGCATGACCGGGTTGCTACTGGATACCCGCCTTGATTCAACGCAGCGAGAGTACGTCGAGACCGTCCGACGGAGCGGTGATCTCCTGCTGGAGGTCATCAACGACATTCTTGACTTCTCCAAGATTGAAGCCGGCGAGCTCGAGTTGGAAGATCGACCCTTCGAATTGATCAGCGCTGTAGAGGATGCCGTTGGCCTGCT
>JBBSUU010000232.1:0-5331 GCA_038234115.1 Mycobacteriales bacterium | reverse complement strand
TCCTCACCGCTGCCGCCGACACACTCCTGGGTTCAAGCCATCTCGCTGAAAACGCTGTCGTCGTCGATGCCACCCAGCCGCGTAACACCAGTCCGGATTTGGTCACCCAGCGGCCGGATGTGTTGCTGCTTGATGGCGGAGTGGTGCAAGTTCCCTCGATGAAACTCAAGGGCGGCGACATTGGTCTCAACCCCGGTCAGTCCTACGCCTGTCTTGCCGAGACCATATTGCTTTCCCTGGACGGGCACCGGGGGCACTTCTCGCTGGGCCAGCCGATGCTGGAGCAGGTGGATCAGATCAACGAGATCGCCTCCCGCTATGCCCATCTCGGATTTGGACCGGCTGCTCCCAGCACCTTCGGGCGACCGGTGAAGGCGGCCGCTCGATTGTCAGCGGTCGCCAACACCGCCAACGTCACCTCCACGCTTTCCCTCAGCGCATGAAAAGGCGGGTGCAAGTCGTCATTGTCGGCGGCGGTTACGTTGCGCTCCATGCCTATCGGGCGCTGATCGCCGGCGCCGGGAGCAGGGTCGCGGTGACCGTGATCTCCGCAGATGCCTGCCACAACTTCCACGGTTTTACCGGTGAGGTGGTGGCCGGAATACTGCCACTGGAGCTGACCAGAACGCCGCTACGAGAAGTGCTGCGGGAGGCCAACTTTGTGCACGGTCGGGTCAAGTCCGTGGATACAGTACTGAAATCGGTTCGGGTGCAGCGAATCTGCGGTGAAATACAAGTAATTTCCTACGATCACCTGGTGGTGGGAACCGGCGGACGTGAACCGGTGGCCACGGTGACCGGGCTGGCCGAATTCGGCCACACCCTTCGCGGAGTGGGCGATCTGAGCAACCTGATGACGCACCTCGACACCCTCCTGTGCAGCCCCTCTACGGCGACCGTATTGGTCGCCGGCGGCGGATTGGCCGGCGTCGAACTGGCCGCCGCGGTGGCTGATCGAGCGCGCAACGCCAGGGCGCCGATCACCGTGATCCTGGCCCAGTCCGGTGCCGAACTGCTCCCTGCCCTGGCTGCCGAGCAACCACGCCTGGTGCGGCGGGCGCGACGGGAACTCGGCCTCCTCGGGGTCGGATTGCGCGTCCACGCCAGGCTGAGCCGGGTCACCGCAACCGAAGCCCACTTTGCCGACGGGACTTCAATGCCTGTCGATCTGGTACTGGGCGTACTGGGGCAACGACCGGTGGTCCTCCCCGGCCTGGAACTTCTGCCCCATGATCTCTCGGGCCGCCTGTGCACGGGTCCCACCCTGCAGGTGGCGCCGGATGTCTGGGCGGCCGGCGATACCGCCGTAGTACTGCACCCGAAAACGGGTGTACCGGTGACGGCGAACGCGCTCTGGGCGAGCAAGGCCGGCGCGCACGTCGGACGCGGCATCGCACGAACGGTAAATGATCGAGAGCCGCGATCTTTCAGCTACCGCGGGCTGGGCCAAGCCGCCTCCTTCGGAATGGGCCGGTCGATCGGCGAGGTCTACGGGATTCCACTGACCGGCGCGCTCGCCTGGCTCACCCGGTTGGCGTTCTTCCTTCGTTTCATGCCGCAGCGTCGCCGGGCGGTTCAGGTGGTGGCGACGTTGGTCGCACTGCCAATACGTGGTCGCGTTCGTCCGCGCGTGGCACCGGCCGCAGCATCAGAGCTTGTCGCCTGACCTGCAGCCTGGCATCTTTACCAGCCGCGAGCGCGCCACTGCGCCAGGTGGGGACGTTCAGCGCCCAGCGTCGTGTCATCACCATGGCCCGGGTAAACCCAGGTGTCGTCCGGCAGCACGTCAAAAACCCGAGCTTCCAGATCGTCCATCAGCGACCTAAACTCCGCCGGGCCGGTCGTCCGGCCCGGACCGCCGGGGAACAGCGAGTCGCCGGTGAACAGATGCGGATGTCCGTCCGGATCCCGGTACAGCACTGCTATCGACCCCGGCGTATGCCCACGCAGATGGATGAACTCCAACGCGATGTCACCCACCATGACGGTTGAACCTTGTTCGGCGAAAACATCGGTCGGCGTCGGAAGGGCATCAGCATCCAGCGGGTGGGCGATCGATGCGGCATGGGTGGAATCCTTGACCTCGGCCAGG
Organism: Mycobacteriales bacterium; assembly: GCA_038234115.1. GTDB lineage: Bacteria > Actinomycetota > Actinomycetes > Mycobacteriales > Nakamurellaceae > Nakamurella. The sequence goes on along the minus strand of JBBSUU010000232.1, from coordinate 3,239 downwards.
GCCTGCCAGTGGTCTGCATGCTGATGGGTGGTGACGATGCACTGGATGGCTTTCGGTCCGGACTCCACCATTTTCAGGATTGCCCCGCCGTCATTGGCCGCGTCGATCAAGAGCGCCTCGCCGGTCTTTCTCGACACCAGGAGATAAGCGTTGTTGTTCATCGGTCCGACCGACAATTTGGTAACCGTCAGGTGCGCGAGGGTTCGGGTCGAGGCAGCGCCTTGTGGCTCTACCCGGCCGGTGTAGTCAGTCATTGCGCCACCTTAACGACGCTATCGTGGTTTGCCGAGACCCGGGCTGCATCGAGCACCCGTGCGGTCGCGACCGCGTCCTGGGCCGCTACCGGGGCGGCACCGGTTCCGCGGACCGCAGCGGCCACAGCGGGGTAGAAGCTGTCCCAACGACCCCGCTGGCTCACGATCATTCGGGATCGACCGCTCGGCCCATCGATCAGGGACCCATAGGCGGACGATGCCTCGACGCCCCACTTCGCCCCCAGCGTGGCGGGGGAGTCGCCGGCCTTGAGTTGACTCTCCTGCACGTCGAAGCCATGGATGACGAATCCGGCGCGCGACCCGTTGAGCAAGAAACGAGCACCACCGGCGGCGCTGATCTTGCCGGCCGACAATGTGCTGAGCACTCCGCTGTGATGTCGAAGATTCACCTGAATGTCATCCTCGGCGCCGGCCCCGGCGCGAAGGGTCGACAGTTCGGCATACACCGTGTCCACCGGACCGAACAAATGAAGCGCCTGGTCGACCAGATGCGGTCCAAGATCGAGCAGGGTGCCGCCACCGTCAGAGATCCCACCGGTGTTCGACCAGCCGGGAGAGACGGCACGGAAACGGTCGATACGGGACTCGAATCGATGGACCCGGCCGAGGCTACCGTCCTGGATGAGAGCGGCAACGGTCAGGAAGTCGGTATCCCAGCGCCGGTTTTGGTAAGGCACGAGCAAGGTGCCGGCCGACTGTGCGTGCGCAACAAGTTCGGCTGCATCGGTGGCATTCAGGGCGAAGGGTTTGTCGACGACCACCGCCAATCCCAGATCGATGGCGCGGTGTGCCAACTCAACATGGGTGCCGCTGGGGGTGGTGATAGTGACGCCGGCCACCCGGCAGTCCGAAAGGTCGGCCAACTTGTCGACGGTGCCAGCAGTCGGATGATCCTCGCGCACCAGGCCCTGGCGATCCGGGTTGGATGTGACCACGACCGTCAGTTCCAGGTCCGGGGTGGATCTGATCAGCGGTGCGTGAAACACCCGCCCGCCGGCGCCATACCCGGCCAGCGCCCAACGAGTGGGGGCTGCTTGGGGCGGGTCAATGCCGGCATTACTGCCGAGATTGGTCTCGGGGTTAGTCACAGCACTATCCTGCACTATCGGGGTTACAGCAGGTCAGGCGCCATCGGGTCGAAGATCCCAAGACCCGACTGACGATTATTCATCCGGCGGCGCAATCGGCGATACGTCGGCTGTCGGTGCTGCCGCCTACCATTGGGAATCGTGATTGAACGTCTCATAGTCCGCGGTGCCCGGGAACACAACCTACGGAATGTCGATATCGACCTTCCGCGGGATTCGCTTATCGTTTTCACCGGTCTGTCCGGGTCCGGGAAGTCGTCGTTGGCTTTCGACACCATCTTCGCCGAAGGGCAACGACGGTATGTCGAATCACTCTCGTCCTACGCCCGGCAGTTCCTCGGTCAGATGGATAAGCCTGATGTCGACTTCATCGAAGGGTTGTCACCGGCTGTTTCCATCGACCAGAAGTCGACGTCGCGAAATCCGCGGTCCACGGTAGGAACCATCACCGAGATCTATGACTACCTCCGGTTGCTGTTCGCGCGCATCGGTCGACCGCACTGCCCGGTCTGTGGTGAGTTGGTCACCAAACAAACTCCGCAGCAGATTGTCGACCGAGTGCTGGAAATGCCGGATGGCACCCGTTTCCAGGTGTTGGCTCCGGTGGTGCGCGAACGCAAGGGCGAGTATCTGGATCTGCTTTCCTCCTTGACCGCACAGGGGTACTCGCGGGTCCGGGTCGACGGCGTGGTGCAACTCATCACCGAAGTACCCAAGCTCAAAAAGCAGGAAAAGCATTCCATCGAGGTGGTCATCGACCGTCTCACCGCGAAAATGACGTCGAGGCAACGGATTACCGACTCAGTGGAGACTGCGCTGCGGTTGGCCGAGGGCATCGTAATCCTGGATTTCGTGGATCTCGACGAGGACGACGCGCTCCGCGAGCGTCGTTATTCAGAGCGGATGGCCTGCCCGAACGATCATCCTCTGGCGCTGGACGAACTCGAGCCGCGGTCCTTCTCGTTCAACTCCCCATTCGGTGCCTGCCCGGAGTGTGTGGGTCTGGGAACGAAGAAAGAGGTCGACCCCGAGCTGGTCATTCCGGACGAAGAGCTGTCCCTCGCCGATGGTGCCGTGCACCCGTGGGGGACCGGGACCACCAGCGAGTACTTCAGCCGGCTGCTCGAGGGTCTCAGCGACGTGATGGGCTTCTCGATGAAAGACGAGTGGCGCTCACTGCCGAGCAAGGTGCGAAACGCGGTGCTCAACGGCGTCGCCGAGCAGGTCCATGTGACCTATAAGAACCGGTACGGCCGAAAGCGATCCTATTACGCCGAGTTCGAGGGTGTTATTCCGTTTCTCGAACGTCGCGCTGCGCAGACCGATTCGGATTACGCCCGAGAGAAGTACGAGGGCTACATGCGCGAGGTGCCGTGTCGCGTCTGCAAAGGCACGCGGCTTCGCCCGGAGATTCTGGCGGTTACCTTGGAGTACCGCGCCGAGGGCGCCGAAACCACCGAGGTGAACATCGCCGAGATCTCTGGAATGTCAATCGGTCAGGCGGCGGCGTTTTTCCCCGGGCTTGTGCTTTCGGACCGGGACAAAATGATCGCCGAACCGGTACTCAAAGAGGTCGGTGCTCGGCTCGGATTCCTGCTCGACGTAGGCCTGGAGTATCTGTCACTGGAACGACCGGCCGCGACGTTGTCCGGCGGTGAGGCACAGCGGATCAGGTTGGCGACCCAAATCGGATCCGGGCTGGTCGGCGTGTTGTACGTACTGGACGAGCCGTCCATCGGCCTGCACCAACGGGATAACCACCGATTGATCCAGACCCTTACCCGGCTGCGGGATCTGGGTAACACCCTGATTGTGGTCGAGCACGACGAAGACACCATCCGCACCGCGGACTGGGTGGTCGACATCGGTCCCGGCG
>JBBSUU010000231.1:0-5348 GCA_038234115.1 Mycobacteriales bacterium | reverse complement strand
TCCAGGGCAACGGCCACGTGGCCCAGAAGGTGTTCACCGCGTTCGCTTCGTTGCGCTCCCCCGGGCTCGGCGATTGGGTCCGGAACAACGTGAGCTTTCCGAACTCGATGGTTGACCGGATCACGCCGGCCACCACTGACCTCGACCGAGCCGAATTGATCGACCAATTTGGCGTTCAGGACGGCTGGCCGGTGGTCTGCGAACCGTTCACCCAATGGGTGCTGGAGGATCACTTCACCGACGGCCGACCGCCTTTCGAAGACGTCGGCGTGCAATTGGTGCAGGACGTCGAGCCGTATGAGCTGATGAAGCTGCGATTGCTCAATGCCAGTCACCAGGCGCTGTGCTATTTCGGCTACCTGGCCGGCTACCGGATGGTGCACGATGTTGCCCAGGATCCGCTGTTTTCCTCATTCCTATTGGCCTACATGGATAATGAAGCCACACCCACATTGGAACCGGTTCCCGGTATCGATCTGGATGCCTACAAACATCAGCTGATCGAACGGTTCTCGAACTCCGAGGTGCGCGATACGGTGGCCCGGCTTTGTGCCGAGTCCTCCGATCGGATTCCCAAATGGTTGTTGCCGGTGATCCGGCAAAATGTTGCCACCGGAGGCGACATCGCCCTGTCCACGGCAATTGTCGCATCCTGGGCGCGCTACGCCGAAGGTATCGACGAAGCCGGCGAAGCAATTAACGTGGTTGACCGCCTCAAGGATTCACTGATGGCCGCCGCAGCCAAACAGGCGACCGAACCAACCGCTTTCATCGCCAATCGCGAGCTTTTCGGTGACCTGATCGACAACGAGCGATTTGTCACCGAGTACTTGTCCACCTTGGACTCGCTACACCAGATGGGGGCTCGCGCCACCCTGGAAAAAATCATGAAAGTTCCAGCGTAATTGCAGGGAAGCAGTACCAAGACTCGGTGGCCGGGGGACGGTGTCTGACCCTCCCGACCACCGCCGACGGGCGGGTCCGCAGCTCCTGACTGCGAACCCGCCCGTTTTTCAATTCGGCGATCTTGTGCCGGCCGATCCGGCAATTCCGGCTGTCCATGAAGCCGTCGCAAGCGGAACACATTCGAACCGACCCCTGACGGTAGCTGTGCCCCCCTCGATAAGTCCGGGTAGCCTGGTGAGTTGACCGTCCTACCCCCGACATATCTGGAGCACATGTGAATTCGTTGCAAAAAGCGTGGAAGGGCTTGCGAAAGCCAGTCTTCATCCCTGCCTCGTTGATCATCGTTGCGATGATTCTCTTCGCCGTGGGGTACGCCGGGACTGCTGAAGACGCCTTCAAATCGCTCAATACAACGATCACCAACGGAGTCGGATGGTGGTACATCCTCAGCGGCACCATATTCCTCGTCTTTGCTGCCTACTGCGCTTTCTCGCGGATTGGCAATATCCGTCTTGGCCGTGACGATGAAAGACCCGAATTCGGGGTATTTTCCTGGTTCGCCATGCTCTTCAGCGCCGGTATGGGCATCGGCCTGGTTTTCTATGGCGTGGCCGAGCCGCTCTCGCACTATGTCAAGCCCCCCGAAGTTGGCGGTGTTGCCGGCTCCACCGACGCGGCCGCCAGGCAGGCAATGGAGCTCACGATGTTCCACTGGGGCCTACACGCCTGGGCAATCTATGTGGTCGTCGGACTGGGCCTGGCCTACATGACCTACCGCAAGGGCCGCCCGTTGGCGGTGCGCTGGCTGCTCGAGCCGCTACTCGGTCGGGCCCGCATCGAAGGTCCCATCGGTCACGCCATCGATGTGGTGGCAATCGTCGGAACGCTGTTCGGCGTCGCCACCTCGCTCGGCTTCGGCATCAACCAGGTCTCGGCCGGCCTGAGCTTCCTCGGCTGGTTCGAGACCAATAATTCTCTCATCATTGTTCTCATTGTTGTCATCACCGGCATCGCCACCCTGTCCGTGGTGTCCGGGGTGTCAAAGGGTCTCAAATGGCTCTCCAACATCAACATGAGTCTGGCTGCGCTGCTTGCGTTATTTGTGCTGATTGCCGGCCCGACTCTCTTCCTGTTGAAGTCCTGGGTACAGAATCTGGGCGGCTATATGCAGGCCCTGCCAGAGTTGTCACTACGAACTGCGCCATTCTCCGATGACGGCTGGGCCGGCGCCTGGACCATCTTCTACTGGGGATGGTGGATCAGCTGGGCACCATTCGTTGGCATGTTCATCGCCCGCATTTCGCGGGGACGGACCATCCGGCAATTCATCCTCGGCGTCACCGTCGCGCCGACCCTCGTCGCCTCGTTCTGGTTCACCGTCTTTGGTGACACCGGGATCCTGCGCCAGCGCAATCAGCAAGACCTACTCGTCGACGGCGCCGTCGACACCAATACCTCGCTATTTCAGGTACTTGGGAACCTGCCCTGGCCGACGATCACCAGTGTGCTGGCGATGTTTGTCGTGGTGTTCTTCTTCGTCACCTCATCGGACTCCGGATCCCTGGTCATCGATATCCTCGCCAGCGGCGGCGAGCTGGAAACCCCCAAGATCACCAGGGTCTACTGGGCGGTACTCGAGGGCCTGGCAGCAGCGATCCTGTTGCTGGTCGGCGGCGAGGGCTCGTTGACCGCGCTGCAGACTGCATCGATCGCCACCGCGGTACCGTTCTCGATCATTCTGGTGCTGGCCTGTGTGTCGCTGCTACGAGCGTTCCGGTACGACGTGGCCACCACACCGCGGTACCTGCAATTGGCCGCGACCGAAACCGGTACGGCGGCGAACTCGCGATCCGGGCCGGCTGCGGCCGGTACTGCCCAGCCCAAGCGACGCGTCACCGGGATCTCCACCACCCTCGCCGGCCTCTCGACGTCGAAGGCCGGGATCGCCACGCCGACGGCCGGGGTCATCCTGGCCTTCCACGAAGTGTCAGCCAACGCGATCAACATCGATCCGGATACCGGCGCCATGGGGATCAGCTCGGACACCGAGCTCAAGGATCCGCTGCGCGGCGAAGTTTTCGACACCGAAGATCTTTCCGATTCGGCAACAGGCGGAGCCAGGTCCCAACGCGACTAGATGTCAACAACTGGTCAGCCGCTGGGTATGTGTCAGAACGGAAACTCCCGCAGCCAGGCCAGAACCACTTCGGCATGGGTATCGGTCGGAAATACCGGATAGAAGACGTGTTCAATGACGTCGTCCCGAACAATCAGTGTCAGCCTGGCGAACAACCGCATCCCGTCCACCTCGAAGCTGGGCAACCGCAGCGCCTGCGCTACCTGTAGCGGTGGGTCACTCAGGAACGCAAACGGTAGCTGGAGCCGATCCACCGCCTCTCGTTGATACGGCGACTCCTGACTGGATAACCCAAAAACGTTGGCACCGGCCAGCTTCAGTTCGGCATGATGGTCCCGAAAAGCACAGGCCTCGGGGGTGCACCCGCGAGCACCAGGGATCAGATCCCACCCGGTCGGCAGATCCTGGCCGGGCTGCGCAGTTAACGGGAACAGGTACAGGATGGTCCGGCCGGGACCAAGTTCGACCAGATTGACCAGGCGGCCGTCGGTGGCTTTCAGGGTCACCGACGGCATCCCCAGCCCGACCAAATGATCGGCGGCTCCGTCATCCCGTGGCGCCGGCCGGGTTTCGGGCCACAGATGAGCGTCAGTCATGCCCCCAGAATGCCATGGCGCTACCAACTTCAGGCTCTTCCCGAAACTTCTTCAACAACCGGTTATCTGTCACGATCGGCCCAGCCGGTCCGGCAGGCCCTTGAATACGTCGCCCGCAAGGACGTGACCACCCATTACCTCGCCCGCAAATATGCCGAAAGGCCGGCTCCCCAAGGGGAACCGGCCTTTCGAGCGGTCTCAACCACCAGCAGCGTTGACTAGCGGTAGTCGCGACCCAGGTCGTAGTCGTCCAACGGGACGGCCTGCCCGGACGCGGCGGAACCGAAGCTGTCTGCGGTGTAGTAATTGTCCTCGAAGGAGGGCAACGAGTAGGCCGCGGCCCGAGCCTCTTCGGTCGGCTGCACGGTCAGGTTGCGGTATCGGTTGATACCGGTTCCGGCCGGGATGAGCTTACCGATGATGACGTTTTCCTTCAGGCCGACGAGCTTGTCGCTCTTCGCGTTGATTGCCGCATCGGTGAGGACCTTGGTCGTTTCCTGGAAGGAAGCGGCCGAGAGCCACGAGTCGGTGGCCAACGAGGCCTTGGTGATTCCCATCAGGGCCGGGCGACCGGCAGCGGCTTCGAGGCCCTCGGCCAGCATCCGCCGGTTCTGGGTTTCGAATTCGCGACGTTCGACCACGGCACCGGGCAGGAATTCTGTCGAGCCCGAGTCGATGATCGTCACGCGGCGCAGCATCTGCCGAATGATGACCTCGATGTGCTTGTCGTGAATGGACACACCCTGTGAGCGGTACACATTCTGAACCTCGCGGACCAGATGCAGCTGGACGGCGCGGGGACCCATCACGCGGAGAACCTCGTGCGGGTCGACGTTGCCTTCCATCAACTGCTGACCGACCTCAACGGTGTCGCCATCCTCCAGCAACCGCTCCGAACCGTCGATGACAGTGGTTGCCAGACGCTGGGTCTTGGGCAGCTTGTCGTACTCGACCTCTTCGGAACCGTCGTCCGGAACGATGGTGATCTTGAGGAACTTCTCGGTGTCGTCGATCCGAATCCGGCCGGCGGCGTCCGCGATCGGCGCACGTCCCTTCGGGATACGGGCTTCGAAGAGCTCCTGCACACGGGGCAGACCCTGCGTGATATCAGCAGAACCGGAAGCACCACCGGTGTGGAAGGTACGCATGGTCAGCTGGGTTCCGGGCTCACCGATGGACTGGGCGGCGACGATACCGACTGCCTCACCCACATCCACCAGGTCACCGGTGGCCAACGACCGTCCGTAACACACCGCACAGGTACCGATCAGGGTTTCGCAGGTCAGGACCGAGCGAACCTTGATGTTGAGAATGCCGGCCGCGATGGCCGCATCAACGTGGCTTTCCTTCATATCGGTACCGCGCTTGACGATGACGGTGCCATCGGCAGCGACGGCGTCCGAGGACAGGACCCGGGCGACCACCGAGGTATCGGTGAACTCGTCCTTGACCAGAACCCCGCCGACGCCACGGTGCGCGATCGGCAGTTCGGCGCCCCGCTCGGTGCCACAGTCGGCATCGCGAACGATGACGTCCTGCGACACGTCGACCAGACGACGGGTCAGGTAACCGGACTCTGCGGTACGCAGCGCCGTGTCGGCCAGACCCTTACGGGCCGAGTGGGTGTTGATGAAGTATTCCAGGACGGAAAGGCCTTCCCGGAAGGAGGACCGAATCGGACGCGGAATCTGCTCGCCGCGGCTGTTGGC
>JBBSUU010000230.1:0-5351 GCA_038234115.1 Mycobacteriales bacterium | reverse complement strand
CTCCGCGCTGCGAAGTTCCTCGCGGGCGCCTGCTTGCTCGGCCACCTCAGCGGCACAAACCGGGCATCGCACGAGATGCGCAGCGGCACGCTGGTAAGCCTTCATGGACAATTCGCCATCGACGAAAGCCACGATCGCATCCATGTTCAGATGATCTTCGAAAAATCCCGTCATACGGCACCACCCGAAATCGCCAGTCGAGGGCCGCCGAGGAAGGGCAGGTTTCGCCGCTTCTCCAAGCCGGCCCGCAGGGCCTGTCGCCCGCGATGAATACGCGAGCGGACAGTACCGAGTTTAACTCCCAGCGTCTGACCGATCTCTTCGTAGGACAGTCCTTCGACATCGCACAGTACGAGCGCGGCCCGAAATTCTGGCAACAGATCATCCAGGGCAGCCTGGAGATCGGGGTCAAGATTCGCGGCTTCGAATGCCTGTTCCGGAGACGGTTCGTTACCGACGATCCGATCCGTTTCCGCCGGCAGAGCTTCCATTCGGATCCGTTGGCGCCGACGTACCATGTCCAGAAATACGTTGGTGGTGATGCGGTGCAGCCAGCCCTCGAAGGAGCCCGGCTTGAACGAGTCGAGCGAACGGAAAACACGGATGAAAGTTTCCTGGGTGATGTCTTCGGCGTCGTGCTGGTTGCCGGACAGGCGATAGGCGAGTCGGTAGACCCGATCGCCGTGATCGCGAACGATATCGTCCCAGGCAGGTGCCGTCCACGCCACATGCTCTGCGCTTGGTTCAGCCGTATTACTTGATGAAGTCGGCAGGATTGACAAGGAATCACCTCCGGGTGCTTGGTTAATACAACATTAAAGTCCCCTGATTGTTCCCCGTGGTCATGTGAAAATCCTTTGAATGCGCACGCATGTTTCAGCGAGTCCGGAACCTTGCCTCACGCTTGCCCGACCGGTGTTGGCAACCTGGGAACGAGACAGTGTTGGCAACCTGGGAACGAGACGGTGCGCCTGCCCGGTCTGGCGACCGCCCGCCGGTAGCCTCAGCAACGACACCTGCCCGGATCCAGCGTTTTGCGAAAGCGCAGCCGATCGCCCGCTCCCCGGGTGTCCCATCCGGATCGCCAAATCGGCATCCGCCAGTGCTTGGAGGAATGTCCGGTGACATCAAGCCGCTCATATGCAGAGTTCTTCATCGCCGAGGACGACGCGGTCCTGTCAGCTCGATCACGTGCCGCCGACCTGGGTTGTATTCCGGTGGGTTCCGGCGCCGGCGCCGCATTGCGCTTCCTGGCAGCTGCCATCGGGGCCAAGTCGGTGGTGGAAGTTGGCACCGGCGCCGGGGTTTCGGCCCTGCATCTGCTGGCCGGCATGGTGCCGGAGGGAATACTTACCTCCATCGATGTGGAGGCGGAGAATTTGCGAGCCGCCAAACAGGCCTTCGTGGAGGCGGGCATCGCCCCCGGTCGCACCAGGTTGATCAACGGGCGGGGACTGGAAGTACTGCCTCGTCTGACGGACGGTGCCTACGACCTGGTCCACATTGATGCGGCAAAATCGGAGTATCCGCAGTACCTCACGGAGGCACTGCGCCTGCTTCGGCCCGGTGGCATTCTGGCCATCGATGACGCGTTGTGGAACGACCGAGTCAGCGATCCGACCCAACGTGACGCCGATACCGTGGCGATCCGGGAAGCCGGCCGGATGGTGCGCGAAGACGAGAATCTCGCTGCGGTGATGATTCCGTTGTCCACCGGTTTGCTGGCGGCAGTCAAAAAGGCCTGAGACCTCTTACAGCTCCCGGTGGTAGTCACGCGCGCCGGCCTGAGCGCGCGGAAAGAGGTCGATCCGAGCGATGGCCACATGCGCCGGCCGGGTAACGGCCCAGCAGATCGCATCGGCAATATCGTCGGCCACCAACGGGGTCAAGCCGGCATACACGGCATCGGCTTTGGCCTGATCCCCGAGCCGGACCAACGCAAACTCGGTCTGGACCGCGCCAGGTGCAATCTCGGTCACTCGGATCGGCTTACCCAGCAGTTCGATGCGCAACGTGTCGGTCACTGCTGCCACTGCATGTTTGGCCGAGGAGTACCCGCCGCCGCCGGGGTACACCTGATGACCGGCCACCGAGCCGAGCACCACGATGCGCCCGTTCCCGCCTGCCTCCAGCGCCGGTAGAAAGGAGCGCACGGTACGCACCACACCCAGAACATTCGTCTCCCACATGGTGCGCCATTGGTCGTCATCGCCCGCAACCACCGGGTCGGCTCCCAACGCGCCACCTGCATTAGCCACCAGGATCTCGATCGGCCCCAGCGCTGTCGCCTGCGCTGCAAAGGACGCGATCGACTCCGCATCTGTCACATCCAACGGCACAACATGCGCCGCATCACCGATTTCGGCGGCCACCGAGGCCAATCGGTCAATCCGCCGCGCCCCGAGAACCACCCGGAATCCGGCCTGCGCCAACGCTTTGGCCGTGGCCGCGCCGATTCCACTGGACGCACCGGTGATGACAGCAACGGGACTGGGTTGTTCTCGGGTCATGGGGTCACTGTAGAGGTCGACCATCCCCCGGCGGTGTTTAGACTGCTGTCTTGTGTCTGCCGCCGCGTCCCACCGTTTCCCATTCCCAACAGCCGGTCTGCTCCTGATCGCGGGGCTGCTGTTGACCGGGTGTGCATCCGAACCGATGACCGATGCGGCCTCGAGCGGCCCGGTGAGTTATGTGACCGTCGATGCCACTGCGAGCAGCAGGTCCACCGAATTGACGGCCACCCAGGCGCCGGCCATCGCCGCTTCCACCGCACCCAGCAGCATCAGTACGCCGGCTCCAACAACACCAGATCTGCCGTCTTCGCAGCTCACCCCAGCAATCGCCACTTCCAGTGCGGACGCCCCCAGCAGTGCGGCGGCGCCCGGATTTGATCCGGCAACGCTGCCTGGTCTGCCGCCGCCGAACCCCGAAGTGGCCGGGGATGATTCCGGCGCTCCGTGCGCCTCCGACCCCAATTATGTCGATGAGGATCCCACCGGATTGGATGCGAATGTGGTGACCGCTTGGCGTGCCGTCGAAACCGCGGCAAACGCCCAAGGGCTCTTGGTCTGCTTGAACGACGGCAAGCGCAGCGCAGCGCAGCAACAGGCCACCTATGACGACTACGTGGCGCAGTACGGCCAGGCGATGGCCGATCAGTATGTGCTGACACCGGAAAAGTCTGCGCACGTCACCGGGTATGCCATCGATGTGCAACCGGCGGCAGCATTCAATTGGCTGGAAAAGACCAACGGCACCTTCGGCTTCTGCCGGACCTACGATAACGAGGCCTGGCACTTCGAATTCGATCGCAACTATGCCGGCGCCGGTTGTCCCGCCCGGGCACCCGCCCCCGTTCGCTAGCCGACCTGCCATTCTTTCTATGCTCAGCACCCAAGGAAATTAATCCCCGAGGGTGACGTTCTTGCCCACGACAGTGATTCCACCGGCGGTAACGGTGTATTTGGTTCGGTCGTATTCGTGATCGACGCCCAATTGCGCTCCATCGGGAATCACCACGTTCTTATCAAGAATGACATTGCGCAACAGGCAGCCACGGCCGATGCGCACGCCGGGCATGATTACCGAGCCTTCCACCCTGGTGCCGCCAAGGATGCGGACATTGTCGGAAATTACCGATCGCTCGATGTTGGCACCGGAAATGATGGTTCCAGGTCCCACCATGGACTCACGGGCCGCACCGTTCTCGACGAACTTGGCCGGGGGTAATGGCGGTGGCATGGTCAGAATGGGCCATTGGTCGTTGTACAGATTGAAGATCGGATGCACCGAAACCAGATCCATGTGCGCTTCGTGGTAGGCATCGATGGTGACGACGTAGCTCCAGTACCCCCGATCCCGCTCGGTGGTACCCGGGACCTCATTGCGCGAGAAGTCGTACACGTAAGCAGATCCCCGGTTGACGAACATCGGAATGATATTCGCGCCCATGTCATGGATGCTGCTCTCGTCGGCTGCATCCACCTTCAGTGCTTCGATCAACGCTTTGGTGGTGAACACGTAATTACCCATTGAGGCGTAGGCAACATTGGGATCATCGGGTACGGCCGGCGGGTCTGCGGGCTTCTCCAGGAACTGGCTGATCTTTTCCCCGGCGTCATCGGTGTGGATAACTCCGAAGGCAGTGGCCTCCATGCGCGGCACCCGGATTCCCGCAACCGTCACATCAGCACCGGATTCGATGTGCTGGGCAACCATCTGCGCCGGGTCCATCCGGTAGACGTGATCGGCACCGAAAACCACCAGATACTCAGGGTTGTCGTCGTACACCAAGTTGAGTGATTGGTAGATCGCATCGGCGCTACCGGTGTACCAGCGAGGTCCAAGACGCTGCTGGGCCGGGACCGGCGTCACGTAATTTCCGAGCAACTGACTCATCCGCCAACTGGTGGTGATGTGTCGGTCGAGAGAATGCGACTTGTATTGGGTGAGAACACATATTCGCAGATACCCGGCGTTGGCCAGGTTGGACAAGACAAAATCGATCAGGCGGTAACTCCCCCCGAAGGGGACCGCAGGTTTCGCCCGGTCCGCGGTAAGGGGCCACAGCCTCTTACCTTCGCCGCCGGCCATTACAATTCCGAGAACTCTGGGCTTCGCCGCCATACCGCAGACCCTAGCGGCACCGGGGAATTTTTTTTGCACCAGGTCACCCTGTGTTCCCGATTTCAGTCCAAATTCCCTCGAATGTCTGCAGCGGGACCGCTAGGAGGGCGATAGATTGCCGGTCATGCGAATCGCGATTCTGACCCGAGAATTCCCCCCTGACATCTATGGCGGAGCCGGCGTTCACGTTGACTATCTGGTGCGCGATCTGCGCACCCTGGTCGACGTGGACGTCCATGCCTTCGGCGACGACCGACCGGGTGCCGTAGGGCACAAACCGGACCCGGCGTTGGCCAACTCAAACCCCGCACTGCAAACGCTGTCAGTAGATCTCTCGATGGTGTCCGCGCTGGGCGGTGCCGAGATTCTGCATTCCCATACCTGGTATGCCAACATGGCGGGCCACCTGGGCAAACTCCTCAACGACGTGCCCCACGTGGTCACCGCGCATTCCCTGGAGCCAAGGCGCCCGTGGAAGGCCGAGCAGTTGGCCGGCGGCTACCGGCTGTCATCGTGGGCGGAAAAAACCGCGTACGAGGCGGCCGATGCGGTAATTGCCGTCTCTGATGGTATGCGCGCCGACATCCTTGACTGTTACCCGAGTTTGGATCCGGCAAAGGTGCACGTCATCCGAAATGGTATCGACACTCAGATCTACCAGAACGTCACCGATCGGGATTTCCTGATCGAGGCCGGTGTCAACCTGGACAAGCCGATTGTTGCCT
>JBBSUU010000229.1:0-5375 GCA_038234115.1 Mycobacteriales bacterium | reverse complement strand
CTGCCCGGCGGCTTTGGGATGACGCCCAGGAGATGCTGGATACGGTGATCAAGGAAGGCTGGATCCGGGCCAACGGTGTGATTGGACTCTTCGCGGCCAACGCGGTGGACGACGATATCGAGGTCTACACCGATGAATCGCGGACCGAGGTTCTGCAAACCCTACGAAACCTACGTCAGCAGGGTGAACACCGCGGCGGCATTCCGAACCGCAGCACCTCGGACTTCATCGCGCCCAAGGACACCGGGTTGCACGATTATGTCGGCGGCTTCGCTGTCACTGCCGGTCTGGGGAGCGCCGACAAGGTGAAACAGTTCAAGGCCGAACTCGATGATTACAACGCGATCCTGTTGGAGTCATTGGCCGATCGGCTCGCCGAAGCTTTTGCCGAGCGATTGCACCAGCGGGTGCGAACTCAGTTCTGGGGTTATGCGCCGGATGAGAATATCGACAATGAAGGACTTCTCGCGGAGAAGTATGTCGGGATCAGGCCGGCCCCCGGCTACCCGGCCTGCCCGGAGCACACCGAAAAGTCGACCCTCTGGGATCTGCTGAACGTCACCGAGAACACCGGCATCGAACTGACCGAAAGCATGGCGATGTGGCCCGGCGCTTCGGTCAGTGGCTGGTATTTCTCGCATCCGCAGTCGCAGTACTTTGTGGTGGGCCGGATCGGTCATGACCAGGTATCTGACTACGCAAAGCGCAAGGGCTGGACGATGGCCGAGGCCGAACGTTGGCTCTCGCCGAACCTGGGCTACGAACCGGAGGACTGATCCAAGCACTGATCGCAGGACCGGATTCCGGACCGACAGCAGGTCCGGAATCCGACCGGGTCCGCAGGCGAATCGCTCCGGTCGGATGCGGGACAATGGCTACATGAGTGAGAACAACCCGACTTTGAGGCCAACCAGGTGGAGTTACCTGATGGACATGGACGGGGTGCTGGTACATGAGGAGCATGCGATCCCCGGCGCCGCTGAGTTCATTGCGGAATTGACCGCCAACGAAATCAACTTCATCGTGGTGACGAACAACCCATTGTTCACCCGCCGAGACCTGCGGGCGAGGTTGCTCGCTTCCGGTTTGGATATTCCGGAATCCCGGATTTGGACCTCGGCGCTGGCGACCGCCAGGTTCCTGGACTCACAACGGCCGGGCGGCAGTGCTTTCGTCATCGGCGAAGCGGGCCTGCTCACCGCCCTGCACGACTCCGGATATATCCTCACCGACCGCAACCCGGACTATGTGGTCCTCGGCGAGACCCGCACCTATTCCTTCGAGGCCATCACGACAGCCATCCGACTTATCGAGGGTGGTGCGAAGTTTGTATCCACCAATCCGGATGCCACCGGTCCGAGTCGGCAGGGCATCCTGCCGGCGGCCGGCGCGGTGGCGGCGTTGATCGAGAAGGCGACCGGCAAATCTCCGTATTTCATCGGTAAGCCCAATCCTCTGATGATGCGGTCGGCCTTGCGAGCCATTGGCGCGCATTCAGAATCGACGTTGATGATCGGTGATCGAATGGACACCGACGTCATTGCCGGCCTCGAAGCCGGGCTGGCCACGATATTGGTCATGACCGGCATTTCAACGGAAGCCTCCATCGAGCAGTTTCCGTACCGACCGAGTCTGGTGATCGATTCGGTTGCCGACCTGATCGGCCGCACCGAAGATCCGTTCGGTGATCTGGTGGGTATCACCAAGCCCGAGCCGATCTGACCCAGCGGGAAAAGTTTACTCGGTAAAATCGACTCTGCGGCCATCTTCGGAAACTCAATCAGGGTAGACCTTTTCTCTGCCTGAGGTGCTGATTTGCGTAGGCTGGCCGATGGGATGCGTTGTTGCGCATGCCCTGCTGGTCAATCCACTGCCCGCCTTTGATAGCCGGCAGGTACTTGCGCGGAGGTCAACGATGCCCCAACCCGAGGCCGCATTTCAGTCCTATTCCAACGGCACCTCAACGGTGGCGTTGCTGGGCGAAACCATTGGCGACAATTTTGACCGAACCGTGGGCAAATACCCCGACCGAACCGCCATCATCGACGTCGAAGCCGCTATCACCTACAGCTATGCCGAACTCAAATCGCAGGTGGATTCTTTTGCTCTCGGGCTATCGGGGTTGGGGGTCGCAGCCGGGGATCGGGTGGGTATCTGGGCACCGAATTGCGTCCAATGGCTGATCACCCAATATGCGAGCGCCAAGCTTGGCGCGATCCTGGTGAACATCAATCCGGCCTACCGAACTCATGAACTCGAGTATGTGCTTCAGCAGGCGGGTATCTGCGTTCTGGTGGCTGCCCGAGCCTTCAAAACGAGCGACTACGCAGGCATGATCGAGACTGTCCGGCCGAAGTGCACGGCGTTGCGAAATGTCATCTACATCGGCCAGGAGTTCGATGACACCGTGACGGCAGGGCGAACGATGGACAACGGCGTTCTCGAACAGATCGCTGCCACCCTGCATCCGGATCAGCCGATCAATATCCAATACACCTCGGGCACCACGGGTTTCCCCAAAGGCGCCACCCTGAGCCATCACAATATTTTGAACAACGGATATTTCGTCGGGCAGGGATGTCATTACTCCGAGCAGGACGTGATCTGCATCCCGGTGCCGCTCTACCACTGCTTCGGGATGGTGATGGGCAACCTCGCAGCCACCACCCACGGCGCTGCGATGGTATATCCGGCAAAGGGTTTCGATCCGGCGGCGACACTCCAGGCGGTTCAGGATTTCCGTTGCACCTCGCTGTATGGGGTGCCGACCATGTTCATCGCCGAACTTGGCCTGGAGAATCTGGCCGACTACGACCTGAGCAGCCTACGAACCGGGATCATGGCTGGGTCCTCGTGTCCGATCGAGGTGATGAAGTCCGTTATCGACAAGATGCGCATGAACGAAGTGACCATCGCCTACGGCATGACGGAGACTTCTCCGGTATCAACCCAAACAGGCGCCAACGACTCCGTAGAACGACGAACCTCCACCGTCGGTCAGACCCATCCGCACCTGGAGTCCAAGGTGGTCGACCCGGCTACCGGGTTGACGCTGCCGCGCGGCGAGTCGGGCGAGCTGTGCACCCGGGGCTATTCGGTGATGCTGGGCTATTGGGGGCAACCGGACAAGACAGCCGAAGTGATCGATGAAGCACGATGGATGCACACCGGCGATCTCGCGGTGATGGACCAGGCCGGGTATCTGAATATCACCGGCCGCATCAAGGACATGGTGATCCGCGGCGGTGAAAATGTCTATCCGCGGGAGATCGAGGAGTTCCTCTACTCCCATCCGGACATCGTGGATGCCCAGGTCATCGGGGTGCCGGACGAACGGTATGGCGAGGAGTTGATGGCGTGGGTCCAGCTACGCCCGGGCGCCGAGGAGATCAGTGCTGCCACCCTGCGCGAATACTGCTCAGGAAAGCTCGCGCACTACAAGATCCCGCGATACGTGCACATCGTTGAGGAATTCCCGATGACAGTGACGGGAAAGGTCCGGAAGGTGGCGATGCGAGAATCGGCGATCGAGATCCTCGGGCTTGCACAGGTTGCTGCCACTCGGCATGCGTGACCGGTTTCACAGGGTCAGTAACATATCGGTTACCCTCTGGTCTCAGGCCCCACCTATGTCGGATTGTCAGCAGTGACCGCGGTACCGTCGCTGAGTGAGTTTCACCATTGGCTTCGACCTCGACATGACGCTGATCGACCCCCGACGGGGCATGATCGCGCTGTTCGACATGCTGGCCAATGAGACGGGAATCCCACTGGATGGACAGGCCTTCGCATCCAGGCTCGGACCGCCGCTGGAGCAGGAGTTCGCCCGATATGGCCTGTCGCCTGCCACCATCACGGCCCTGGTAGCCCGATTTAGGGAGCTCTACATCCCGACGGTCGTGCCATTGACCGTGATGCTGCCCGGTGCCCGCGAGGCAATTCAAGCGGTGCAAGATCGCGGCGGGCGGGTGATCGTGATTACCGGAAAGTTCGGTCCGAGTGCGATGGCCCATCTGGACGCTCTCGGTATTCGGGTGTCGGCGGTCATCGGCAGGTTATGGGGCAACAGCAAAGCCGTTGCGCTGCAGGAGTATCACGCCGAAGTCTATGTCGGGGACCACCTCGGTGATGTGTCCGGGGCACGTCAGGCCGATGCGTTGGCCGTTGCCGTGGCGACTGGACCTATCAGTGCCGACGATCTGGCTGCCGCCGGCGCCGACGTCGTTCTTCCCGACCTGCGCGCGTTTCCGGCGTGGCTGGACTCCTACCTGCTGGCAACCGTTCACTGACCGGATGGCCCGATCAATCACTCGAGAGGATTGATGGGCCGACGGATCGCTAGTCAGTGCTCTTTTGTTCGCCCTTGGCAGCAACGGCAGCTTGCGCCCTGGCAACAAGTGCCGGGCTCGCCCGGCGGGTCTCGCGGACCACTCCAACAAGACCGAGTCCCAGGCCAACCGGTGCCAATAGGCACAGCAGATTCAGCCACAGTGGGAGGTCGTTCGAACCGGTGGCGAAAAGCACCAGGTCGGCCACGATTGCCGCCAACCCGATAGCGAAAAGCGCGATCCCGATCTTGGCCAGCGGCGCAGCGCTGCGCCGGGGCGGCCGAGGACTATCGGTGCCGGGCGTCGGGATACGTGCGTTGCTCACGCTCCCAAGCGTAACGGTAAATTGGTCGGCCTTTGATGGCCGGGCCACTACTGTGAATAGTGCAGCGCACACCACGTGCGCTTGGTGCGGATCCCATTCAGGATCCCAGCCATCCCGGCACTATCGAAGACAGGTGACAAGCGTGCCTACCGGCCGAGTGAAGTGGTACGACGCGGAGAAGGGTTTCGGCTTCGTCTCCCAGGAAAATGGCGATGATGTGCACGTGCGGGCCGCTGCCCTCCCGGCCGGAGTTGATGCGCTGAAGTCCGGCCAGAAGGTCGAGTTCAGTGTGGCCGACGGGCGCAAGGGCCCGCAGGCTTTGCAAGTCTGGCTGGTGGATGCCCCGCCGTCCATAGTGGCCACCGTGGCCGCGGCCAATCGGCGTTCGCCGGATGAACTGCATGGACTTCTCGAAGACGTGATCAAATTGATCGACTCAAAGATTCTTCCCGAACTAAGCCGCGGCCGTTACCCGGACAAGGCCATGGGTAAGCGGATCGGCGATGTGCTCCGCGCGGTAGCTGGCGAGTTGGACGTCTGACGCCGGCCGAACCTCTCGCATTGATCAAAGTCGGCGAAACTGGCCCCGACGGCCATTTTTCGCCGACTTTTATCAATGCCGCGGCAATGTACGCCGATTAACTGCCGGTCTGTATGACCTGCAGCACCCACAGTTGGGCCGGTGTGAAGTCGACTCCGGTACCTGAATCGGAAGTCACCGG
>JBBSUU010000228.1:0-5376 GCA_038234115.1 Mycobacteriales bacterium | reverse complement strand
TGGGTGCGGCGTTGCTGGTCGGTGGATTCGCCCGCACCGCCGAGGCTCAATTGCTGATCGAAAGCCGTTGGGCTCACCCGATCGAAGCTCCCCGACAGACCGTCCGGCTCGCAGCACCGCGGATCGAAGCCGCCGGCGACGAATATGCCAGAGGGGCGGAGTCGGCGGCGGCTCATGCGCGGCTCACTCCGGCCGGGTTTGCGGCCGCCAGAGAGTCCTTGGCAGCCGGCCACCCAGTACTGATCCAGGTTCCACGACGAGGCTATCTACCGTCATTGGCCTGTATCAGCTGTCGTAGACCCGCGCGCTGCCGCCGCTGCCACGGTCCGCTCGGGATCCCGCACGCCCATGATTCCGACGGGGGTCTTGGCCGGACCGCTGCCTGCCGTTGGTGTGGGGCACTGGCCTCCCCGTGGTCCTGCCCGGCCTGTGCGGCAACAGCTTTCCGCGCGACCGTGACCGGTTCCAGTCGCACGGCCGAGGAGATCGGTCGGGCCTTCTCCGGCGTCCAGGTGCTGACCAGCGCCGGTGACGCGGTACATGCCGGCGTCGGGCATGGCCCGCTGCTGGTGATTGCCACTCCGGGTGCGGAGCCGGTGGCCGAAAGTGGTTACGGTGCCGCGTTACTGTTGGACGGCGGTTCGCTGTTGACCCGGCCGGACCTGCGTGCCGCCGAGGAGACGCTGCGGCGCTGGATGACAGCGGCCGCGATGGTGCTGCCGGCTTCGCAGGGGGGCCGGGTAATTGTCGGAGCCGATATTTCGCTGCCAACGGTGCAGGCGCTGATTCGCTGGGACCCAGCCGGACACGCCGCCGTGGAGCTGGACTCACGCCGGGAACTCGGGTTTCCACCTGCGGTCGCGATGGCTTCCGTCGAGGGCAAACCGGCCGGGGTGGCGGCCTTTTTGGAACAGTTGGTGTTGCCCGATGGTACCGAATTGCTCGGACCGGTCGAGTTGGAGTACCCGGCCGAAACCGAACGTGCGCTGCTACGAATTCCGTTGGCAAGGCACCGCGAACTCGGCAGTGCACTTCATGTGGCTGCCGCCGCCCGCAGCGCCCGCAAGGACCCTGATTCCGCGCGGGCCAGGATGGATCCGTTACTGATGTTCTAAGTTTTGTTGAACTTTCCACCTGAAATGAGAGAAGAAGTGATGAACGCGCCGCAGACACCATTGGCCCTGGGTTTCGACCCGGACAACTTTGGGTTCGTCAGTGATCCGTATCCGGTTTTTCAGGCCCTTCGTGATGCCGGGCCACTGCACTACTACGCCGAGCGAGATCTTTGGCTGTTGACGACGTTTGCTGATGTGCACGCCTGTCTGCGCAACCGCGGACTGGGCCGGATGTACTCGCACAGGTACACGCCGGCGGAGTTCGGTCAGCCGGTCGGCACCTCCGGCTATGCGCGCTGGGAGGAGTCGGAGCGATGGTCACTCCTCAACCTGGAGCCACCGGACCACACCAGGCTCCGGCGCTTGGTGACCAAGGTGTTCACCGCGAAATCGGTCTCGCTGATGCGTCCACAGATCGAGCAGTTCTCGGCCCAGATTCTCGATAAGTGCCTGGCAGCAGGGGAGTTCGACCTGATTGCGGACTATGCGCAGCCCTACTCGGTGGCTGTCATCTGCGAACTGCTGGGGGTGCCGCAGGAGGATGGTCGATCGTTGCTGCGGTGGTCTCACGGGATCGTCAAAATGTACGAGTTCTCCAACACCGAAGAGCAACGGCAGAATGCCGAGACCTGCGCGGCGGAGTTCATCGACTATGTAACAACTCTCATCTCAGCACGCCGGGCAAATCCACAGCCCGACCTGATCTCCCAACTGGTCACGGTCGCTGATCATGGTGACACGTTGACCGAAGACGAGATCATCTGCACGGTAATCGTGCTCCTCAACGCCGGACACGAGGCGACGGTAAATACCCTCGGCAACGGCATGCGGGCATTGATGAAACACCGTGACCAGTGGGATCGGATCGTCTCCGGTGAGGTCGCAACGTCAACGGCGGTAGAAGAGATGATCCGCTGGGACGCGCCGCTGCAGTTGTTTCAACGCTGGGTCCTGGAGGAAGGCGTCGTGATCGCGGGTCGTGAGTTTGCGGTCGGGGAGCAGATCGGCATGATGTTCGGGGTGGCAAATCGTGATCCGGAACGCTTCCCGAACCCGGACATCTTCGATATCGGGCGTGGGGATATTGGCCATATCGGGTTCGGTGGCGGTACCCATTTCTGTATCGGAGCACCACTGGCGCGCCTGGAAATCGATATTTCATTGGCCCAGATTGCCGATGCCACACCGGGAATGGTGCTGGCGGCCGAGCCGGTGTACCAGCCGCAGTTCGTGATCCGCGGCCTCACCGGTCTACGGGTACGGGGGTAGCCCCGGTTGTCCCCGGGCGGACCGCCCGCACTGATCAAAGTCGGCACAATCACGGCCTCGTCCGGCTTTTTGACGACTTTGATCAGTGCGGGCCTTGATCAGTGCGGGTCTCAGTAGTGACCGAGAACCCGATCAACCTGAATCAGGATGACCACCCGTTGCGGGTTGACCTGTGGCTGGCGATAACGCTGGGCATACCGGGCCACCGCATCGGCCACCTCATCCGGTTCTGAACTGACCCGGACCGGCCCCTCAAGTGTGAGCCAGCGGCGACCATCGACCTGGCACAGCGCAGCCCGATTGCCGCGCGGCAGGTCGAGCGTTCGGTCGGCGTTTCCGGCCTTGACCGATGAGCCGCTGGTGATCACCCTGGCGATCCCGGACACCGCATCGAAAGTGAACCCGACCGCCACCACATGGGGGCTGAAGTCTCGTCGCATGGTGGTCAAGGTGGCGAGGTGTCGTTCGGTGACAAAATCGATGAGTCCCGGTGTTACGTCGAATCGCGGTGTCGCGGCAGTCATGAAGCTGCACTCCTCTGAGGTAAAAATCTTTGCCGAGTTCAAACTTAGCGAAGATCGACAGGGGCGTCCCGGCGGTGGCTGTCGGTGCTCATGCCCGGTCCTGCAGAACGGACATTGACCGCTACCGTCGCCAGGGCGGATCATGGACGGTAGCGCCGGAGAGGAGGCGACATCATGATCGCCGTCGACCCTCACGGGCACCAGGGGAAGGCCCCTTACACCTACCAGCACGGACCGATTCCGGATCGTCGGCCCGGCGATACCGACCAGATTTCGCCCTTGATCGGGCGCCTGCCGGTCCCGATGCGCGACGTCAGTTCACGAGGACGGTTTGCCGTCCTCTGGGACCGAAGCGTGACCTGGTTCTGGGTCGTCCTGGCGATCGGTATCTGCCTGGGCCTGCCGATCGTCGGCTCGATCCTTCGGTGGCTAACCTAACTCGCTCCGGCCTGCACGAGCGCGTCAAGTTGATCGCTCCGGTCAACCTATGGACGCGTCAGCCTCCGAGTGGGTCAATCTGAGAGTGCACTATCCGGTAGCCAGTCGGCGCCGAGGAGCGCGGCGATGCGGTGCAGACCGGCGGTATCGCCGCCGACGATCTCGCTTGTTGAGCGCAGGCGATCCATCAACGTCACGGCCACCTGCTCTTCGATCGTGTCCTCGGCGTAGGCCATCCACCATTCGCCGACCTGGCCGTCTCGATGAATGCGGCCAAGTCGTTGACGCGCCGCAATTCCGGAGTAACCGGGCTGATGCAACACCCCGACCCGCGCAGTGTCGGTGGCGCTTGACCCGTCGGCCATCATCTCGCTCGCATGCAGACTGATCGACGAGGTAACGGTAAAGACGCAAACGGCAGCCTTGCCCTGCTGGAATCGAAGCCGCTCTGCCTCGGCGTCGAAACGACCTGACCCATAAATTCGGGCCACCGAGATGCCACGTTCTTCCAGGGCGTCGGCAATGGGATCGGCGGCGGTGGAGACGAATTCAACGGAGACCGCTACCTGACGATCCGACTCAGCCTGTGCAGCAACCCAATCCACCGTGTATGGCACTCGGATCATGCCGGCCTTCTGCCGGAAGCGGGTGACGGCGGCGCGCCCCTTGGCAGCGGATCGTCCCACCCTGGCCAGACCCATTTCACGCTGGAACTCCCCCCAGTTGATTCGGTATTGCTCCTGCTCCTGCGCGGTGAGCTCCACCGGCATGGGTTCCAGCGGAGCTTCGCCCCACTCGGCCGCCCGGTGCAGCATCAGCGGTGGCTGGTGATGGGTGAGCCATCTACGAACCACCGCTGTCGAGTCCGATTGCAGTGCACCGGATTCGGCGGCCGCCGGGCTCCAGGCCCACTTCCCGTATCGGGCCACCAGAGGCAGACCCGCCTGGGCCATCCTGGCCCCCACATTTTCCCACTCCGAGAGTTCTTCCGCATGGATCTGAGCGAAAACCGGTGCTAGATAGGTCAGTTCAGCCGGATTGTGGGACGGCGTCGCGGTCGCGGCAATGACAAATGGTGCGCTGTCGTGCGGATCGGAGTAGCGGGCCACCCGCCGCATCGCCGAGACCCGCTTGGTGTCGACGTGTCGATACAGTTGCGCCTCATCCAGGATTACCACATCGAAGCGGAATCTGGGCTTGCCATTGCCGGCCAACAATTTCGACAGCTGGTCGGGGGAGATGATCAGCCACCGTGGCCGGTCGGCCGGCTCCGAGCCGGGCCCGTCGATCTGCTCGTCCGCAGTCGGCTCGTCCGCAGTCGGTTCACCCGCAGTCGGTTCACCCGCTTGGACGGCGGCGATTGACGCCCGCCAGTGTGCAACGGTGATGGCAGCCGGACGGTCCACGGTCACCAGAATGTGGGGTCGGCGCCCGGTCGCACTGCCCGAGGCCCACCGGGATTTGGCGATCTCGATGGCAGCAAGAATCAGGGTGATCGTCTTGCCGGTACCCGGTGCATCAGCCAGCAGGAACTGCCGGGCACCGGATTCGGCCGCGGCAATGATGGCATCGGCGCCCTCGTACTGCTGATGACGCGGTTCCTTCGGCATCACTGCGGTGGGTGGGGAGCCGGGAACGGTGTTCAGTTCGTCCTCCAGCCAGCGCTGGTAACTGAACGGCCGGGAAGCGTACGGCTTCAGCGCTGCCGGTAGCTCGGCAGAAATGTGGGTGAATGCTTTCCACTGGGGTACCCAGAGCGCACCTGGTGCGGATGAGCCGTATGGCACGTCCAGTAGCCAGAGGCGCTCTCCGGCGCTCGCGAATGGAACCGCCTTGGCCGTTTTTTTCGTTGCACGTGACTTGCCCTGGGACTTCACGGTCCGGGTCGTCAGATTGCGGGCGACCGCCTTTGAAGCGGGACGTCTGCGGCGCGGCGGCATCTTGAGGTATTTCCTTACGCTGTCGCTCGCATCGCTTGCGAGCCGTAACCGGCGACGTTCTTGCGATGCCGGTCGTAGTCATTCTGGCCC
>JBBSUU010000227.1:0-5379 GCA_038234115.1 Mycobacteriales bacterium | reverse complement strand
GCTGAGAGAGCTTCCCGACCACGTGACCCTGACCGGCCGCTTTCCGGCCGCGCTGGATTCCACGGCGGCAGCTGCGTCGCTCGCTCAGAACTGGAATCAACCCACGCCTGCCCCATCCGTCTGGGTTCCTGATGCAGTCGGCGCAATTTCCGACCTCACAACCGCCCAACCAACCATGACTGCCGGAATGATTCCCGATCCACTCGCCACCTCGCCGGTGGTGCTGGCGATGAATGCAGCCGATGCGAAAGCGTTGACCACTCCCCTGACCTGGGCTGATTTGACCTCGTCCGGAGTGCGTCTCGGGCTCGCCAATCCCCAATCGGATCCGGCGACGTATTTTGCCCTGCAGTCGGTGTTGGCAAAATCAGGTACCGATCAGAAGCCTCTGACCGACGCCGATGTCACCGCCGGAGCCACCAAGTTGACCACGCTGGCAGCGGCCTCGTCGACAACCTCCGGAGCGAACTCTGCCTTGGCGGCATTGACCGGCCGCAGTGCGGACTTCACCGCGGTCCCGGTGGTCGAGAAGGATCTCGCGGCCTTCAATACCAAGAACGGAGACAGTCTGAGCGCGGTCTATCCGGTTGGGTCGGCCGTCGGATATTCGATCACCGCCGTCGGCCTGGCCGCCTCCTGGGTGGATGCCACCGCGCAGGATGGCGCCTCCGCATTCATTTCCTATCTCTCCAAACCTGAGGCCCGGAAACTGTTCCAGCAGGACGGTTTCCGAGTTTCCGATCTACCGCCGACGATGGCTGCCCATGGTGTGGACGCGGCTACGGCGGTGACCCGATACCCGGGCGCGGGCAGCGGGCCTTCCGCAGCCATGGCCGGCGTTCTGGCTTCCGTTCCGAAGGCCGAAACCAGTCAGGAACCGACAAGCCAAACCCCGACGCCGGCAACATCTGAAACCACCCCACCGTCGCAGACAACCGCTGCAGTCGAGACCAACGCTGCTGTCGGGACCAGCAGTCCCGAGGGTCCGATCACCAGCGCCGAGGTCATTACCGAGCCGGCGGCGCCGACTGGGCCGGTTATCACCTTTGTGGTCGATGCCTCTGCGGGTATGAGTTCCATCGAAGGAGGTCAAACCCTCACAGCCTGGAGTCAAGCGGCCTTGAACTCTTCGATCGCCAACCATCCGACGAATGCTTTCGGACTTTTTTCGGTGACCAATGCCGGGAACGCTCGCGGGTACACCCAACTGGTCCCGACCGGCGACCTGACCGATCCGGTGGGAGCCGGAACCCGGGCCGATGCAATGGCGGTGGCCATCAACGGTCTGTCTGCCGAAGGACGTCGCTGGACCTACGCGGCAATCATCAACGCCTATCAAACAGCGGTCAATGCCGCACTTCCCGGGCGGACAAATCGAGTCATCATGATTATCGATGGTCCAGACCTGACGCCGAACACATCGCGATCTGCGGTAATGGACGCCGTCACTGCCGCCGCCGGACTGGGTAAAGGTGTGGTGCTGGACATCATCGGTCTCGGAAGCGATCCGCCGGGAGTTGCGTTGACCGAAATTACCGCAGCAACCGGTGGCACCTATACATCCATCCCGGTGCCCAGCGATCTTCCCGGGGTTATCGAGCCACTGCTGGCCGGCTGAGCCTGGGTTTATCGGCTGACCGGCAGTGCGCGATGACCAAGCCCGACCACAGTTCCGGTCAGCTCGCCGCCTCCGACATAGGAAACAAAGCAGTCCGGAACCCGCAAGCCGGACTGCGGGGGCCCGGTTTGCGGCGTCTGAAGCTCGTCGGACACCGGTGCACTGCGGATCTGGAGTTGACCACCGAAGGTCGGATCGACAGCACCGATCATCTGCGTGGCCAGCTCCAAACAGCCCTGCTCGATCTCCGGCCACGTGGTTTCAACTGTGATGGTGTTCGCATAGAACATCTGCTGAGTAGGAATGAAGGTGGCCAGCTGCTCGATGCGGTGCGGTTGGGCGCAATTGGCGTACACCGATGCCGAAGCTGCGACAGTATCGCTGGAAAAACACCAACCGAAAATATCCGGTCTGGCACTACCCGTGGCGCCTCCCGAATCGCGCACCGTCCCGACATATGGCCCCATCTTCCCCGGCCCGACAAGGCACGCCACCCAGTGCTGTTTGTCGGTGCCAAAACCCGGTGGTGCTACCACTTTGGTGGTGACAAAGGATGGGTCTACCGGCGCCCAAAGGGCAGGGCCGAACTTGGCGATGGTCCCAACATATTGCGAACCCCAGCCGGCACACAGCGGATCCGACGGTAAAAGTTTGCCCTGCGCATCGGTGGCGATCATGGAGTAGTTCCGGTTGAGGACGAAGGTCGGCTCCGGCAAGATGCCGGCCGCCCAGCTCATGGCGACTTCACCATCGTGGGCCTGTTCGCAGGCAACTGGAGTGACCGCCGTTGGTTCAACCAGAACGCAGGAACCGATCGGCGGCGGCTCCGGGATGATGGTGGCCGAGCCGATCCCGGTCAACCCGGCAGAAAGTACCTTCGGCAGAACGAGGACGGAAAAAGCGGCAACGATCAGCGCCAGTATCCCGATCGCACGTCGAGTGGAAGGGCCGGTCCCGCTCTGCTGGCTACCGGCGTAGGTCATGAGCACCACAGTACGACCGTCGCACGACCCGGTGCACGGGCCGCTTCGCCGATCGGCGGTCACCTCAGCTCAGCCGACTGGCAGGTCTCCTGCACCCAGCCCGATCAGGCTGTCTGTAAGGACCCCGTCACCGACCAATTCCACCAGACAGTCCGGCCGAATCAGCTGTCCGACGGCCAGATTCGGGGGCGGCTCCGTGGCCGTTATTCCACGCTGTGACACAGTTTCCACCGAGACCGAAAGCCGGCCGGCATAGGTGGGATCGGGGCTGCCGGTCATCTGCGAAACCGCCTTCCGGCACTGCGTCAAAAGATCGTCGCTGCTCAGCTCGACATCCACCCGCCCGGCGTCAGCCATCTGTTGGGTGACCAGCAGCGTGGCCATGAACTCGATCCGATGCGGCTGCCCACAAGTGGTGTACTCCAGAGTGCGAACGGCAGCTTCGCCCAGCGCCAGGCAAGTGGCATAAGCACCCGGTCGTCGACCACCCAGTTCACCTCCGTCGCCGCGGACGCTACCCAGATAGGACTCTCCGCCCGGCGAGCTCACCACGCAGGCAAACCATCCCAGCCGCTCCGGGTATTCCGCGGTGGGGCCTCGAACGATTGCTGAAACCGAATAGGGCGGAATGGGCAGCCAACTGCCCAGGCTGTTGGCACGTTCTGCGATGCCGGTGCCGACATAACCACTCGCCCATTCACCGCACTTGGCGGCGGCTGCCGCTGCCGGCGAGGGGGCCGTGGCCCACTGCGCTTCGTAGCTTCCGGCAAGGGCTTGATTGGCGCTGCGACTGCTTGCAGCCCAGGCTATTTCGCCATTGTGAAGTTCGCTGCAGGGCACGCTGCGCACGACGTCCGTCGTTCCGGAATCCCTTTCCTCGCCGACTGCCCCAGGGTCGCCGCCGACCGCCCCGAGGTCGCCGCCGACCGCCGCGAAAAGAATGCAGGCACCGATCGGCGGCGGATTGGCCGGCGGCTCGGCCGATGGTCGACCGGCAAGCGGCGGCTCGAGAACTCTGGGAATGATGAGCGCCATCAGGAGCGCGGCAACCAGCGCGAGCATGCCGCTGAGACGGCGAGTCGATCCGGGGGCCACCACCCCATCCTGACAGTTCAGCGATCCGGCCGTTCGCCGGTGAACTGCGGATCGGGGCAACCGGAGCGAACTACTGCAGTGGCAACGGGCGCTCGCCCAGTCCCGCGACGGTGCCCACCAGCCTGGCGTTGCCAACCACTTCCACGAGGCACTGGGGCAGACCTAGGTCAGCGGATCTCCCGTTACCCAGCGCAGTTTGCACCCAATTGGGCCAGACATTCTGCGCAACGATGGCCAGTCGACCAGCGAAGGTGGGGTCTGCGCTGCCGGTCATCGTCCTGACCATTTGCAGGCAGGCGGTGCCCGCCTGAGCCACTTCCGACACCGGCACTCCGTGGGGATGTGCGGCCACCAATTCCGCTGTCACCGGCATGTAGCCGATCAGTTCGAACGTATGGGGCTGCAGGCACGAGACCACATTGCCGGCATAGTCATCGCGGTTGCTACAAATTCCGAACGGCGCCGGCCTGATAATGCCAGCGGAAGCCGTACCTTGGACGGACCCGATGAATCTTTCGCTCTGAGTAGGACCGACCAGGCACGCATGCCAGCGCAGACCGCTGATTCCCTCTGCGCTCGGCGCCGCGGTCAGCTTGCTGCCGTAGACCATCCAGCTCGGATACCACTGCCAACCAACCGGCGTTGCACTCCCGCCGTCGGAACCTACGTACGCCGCGACGCGATCCCGACAGGCATCCGGGCGGCTGCCGTCGGCTCGCCGCTCCGACGGGTTCTGGCCGGCCGGCCAGGTGTAGGCAACCGCAGCATCGTGCGAGACCGAACAGGGCACGATTTGCAGCCCGGTTCGCAAACAGGTACCGACGGCCGGAGGTTCGGGAAGCGGCGCTCGATCGGCAGCCCCCGGCAGACCCGGGTGGATCAAGAACGGCAATACGACAGACAGCAGTAGCGAGGTGAGTAGGACAACCACCCCGAAACCTCGCCGGTCGATCCGCCATGGACCCATAGTCAGATCCTACTCCGGAAAGAGTGATGCATATCACTCGAAAGGGGCGCTCGGTAGCCGGTATCGCTCACTTACATCATTATTCGACCGGCAATGCGCCATCCCCGAGACCAACCACTGACCCGATCAGCGGAGTCGGGCCGCGATACTGCGCCTTGCACTGTGGAATGGCCACCGACAGCGCGACACCGTTCGGACCGAGGTAGCTCAGTGATGCGCCGTCAATGGTGTCGACGACGTAATCGAGAGTTCCTTGCCTGGTGGGATCTGTGCCCCCGACGATGCTGGAGCCGAACTTCGCGCAGCCGGCCCGCCAACGACTCGGTTCCAGGACGGACGGGTTGAACTCAGGAGCGGTCAAGAGGTCGTTGAGGGCCAGCAAACTCATCTCGCCCAGTAGCTCCGAACGGTGCGATTCGGTGCAGGCCACCCGATCGTTGGCCGCCGACAAGCAAGTCCGGAAAGCATCCGGTACGTCGACCCCGCCAGTGCCGGCTGATTTCACACTTCCGGTATAGGGCAGACCCGACGTCGGAAAAACCATGCACGCCCGCCACCGGAGACCACCGAGTGACTCAGCGGGCGGTGCCAGCAAAACCTTGTGGTCGTATCTCATCGCAGCGTTCTGCCAGTCCCGGTCCGTCGGCTGCCTTACTCCAAGATTGGCCACGGGCGGCACTCCGAGGTAGGCCTCGGTAGAGACTCCGCACACCATC
>JBBSUU010000226.1:0-5387 GCA_038234115.1 Mycobacteriales bacterium | reverse complement strand
GGTGACAACTTGGACATCGCCATCGGGATCGGAGAGCTGTTGGGCACCAGCGTGTTCAATGCACTCTACGGCAATCGCATCGATGAGGTGGATGCCGCGGAGCAAGATGAACTGGCCATCCAGAACATCATCGTGGCCGCCGCCGCCGCCGCCAAAATAGGCGCCACCGTGTTGATCGAATCGATCTGCGGACCGAAGCCCTATCCACTGCGCACCACAGCCGATGCGGTGCGGGTGGTCGAGAAATCCCGCGCTGCCGGCGCCGCGAATGTTGCCGTTCTTTTCGACCTGTTTCATCTGGCCTCCAACGGGGAGGACACGGTAGCAGCTATTGACCCGTACCTGCCGTTCATCAAGCACGTTCAGATCGCCGACACACCGGGCCGGGGCGAACCCGGAACCGGCACCCTCGACATCGGCGCAAACCTGGAGCACTTGGAATCGGCCGGCTACGACGGCTGGGTCAGTCTTGAATATCTACCAACGCTGACCACGGTGGAAAGCCTTGATTGGTTGCCCTTTTCGCGCCGATCCGGCTGAGCTGATCCACGAACCCAAGACGCTTGGGCGCTATTTGCGTCTCCGCGGCCGTGAGCTGGTGTGGCCCGGGCGACTCAGGCAGCTCGAAGGCGGAACAGCGAGAATTTCTGGCGACGCGGCGGGTTCGCAGTAGCCGTATCGGGTGGTGCCATGGCATGATCGAACTAGTGTCCTAAGTGCTGATCCTCGAATTTCATCCCATGCTCGCGGACGCTGTGGTGTGGGACCCAAGAAAGGCCTGTCATGGCTGCCCGCAACCGCATCACCTATGCCCCCCTGGATCTCGAATCGGCTCGGGCTGCGCTCGCGGCAGACAAGCTGGTTCGAGTTGGCATTGTGCCGACCGGCTATTTCCCGGACGGCGGCTCCGGCCGACTGCGTGCGGTTGGTGATCCCGCCGTCGATGGGGAGGAGTTCATCAAAGTGGAAGTGAATATCGGTGGTGCCAAAGATGTGATTCCTTTTGCGCCCTCGGATCTGACGCCGATCAAGCGTGGTCAGGCCAGCCCGGAACCGATCTCGGTACCGAAGCCACCCACTCGCACACGTACTCGTACTGCCGTAACAGCAAATTCGGTGCGGCCGCCAGATCTGGCTCGGCCGGTAAGCAGACCGGTCGGCTCGCCGGCGTCAGGTCTGTCCAATGTCGAGTCGCTGGACGCCAGAAGAGCTGAAACTCGCAGCATGGCCTCGTCTCCGTCTTCGGTGGCATCGGTCTCCACCTCGGCACCACCACCAGCGCTGTCAACGATCGAACCGCCGGTGAGGGGTACGGGCAAGACACTCAAAGCGGCGGAAAGCGGCAAGGCCATCGATTCCGACGTCACCAAAGCCGATCCCGGGGGGTCAGTGCCGGCCGTTAAACCGGTCACAAAGAAGCCCACCCAGCGCGGAAAACGGGCGCCGGTTGCCATCACCATCTCAACAACCGGCGTTGAGAATACCGGTTGGCAGGTCGAGGCCAGGCTGGGCGCAAAGGTCGTTGTCAAGGCGTCCCAGGTATCGCCGGCCAGAGCGGCGCAACTGGTAGCAGCGTTGGACAACGCACCACTGACAGACTTTGTCGCAGAGGTGTTGGCCGAGCACCGAGCGCAGGCCCAGGCGAAGGCAGACCGTTTGGCCCAAGAATTGGCGGCCGTACAGGCAGAGCTGGCCGAGTACGCCGGGACGTAGCGGCGCCCGGCCGCCGGACGGTCATGACCCTCGCCCGGTTTACGGTGCCGGTCCCGTTGTCGCACCACGAGATACCTTGGTCAGACCAAGCTCTGACAGACAGATAGCGATATCACCGTCGACATCAGTTCGAAGGATCGCCCTGGCACCGGCTCCGCTCACCAACTCCAACGCTGATTGCGTGGGGTGGCCGAAGTCATTGTCTTTTCCGACGCCGATCAGCACCACCGGAGCACCCACCGCCTCGACAAATGCCGGCAGCAGCTTGGCCGAACCATGATGCGGCAGTTTCAGCACATCTGCCGACAGGTCGACACCCGCATCGAGCAACGCCTGCTGTGCGGCATCCTCGATATCGCCGGTGAAAAGTACACGCACGCCGTGACTTTCCGCTCTGATCACCAGCGATTGATCGTTGGGCCCGAGGTAACTGCTCAAACGCCGTGGGTCGGGCCCAAGGACGGTGAGGCGCACCTCACCGCTACCCAAAGTCTGCCCGGCCCGCAACTGGATCACCGGAATGGCCAACTCCTGAGCCGCGCCGACGATCTGCCCCCACGCAGCTGCCGGCTCCCGTCCAGGACCGACCCCGATGGCTGCAACCACGCGGCCGTCCAAGACTCCGATCAGGCCGTCGATGTGGTCGGCGTGCAGATGGGTCAACACGAGCACCGCAATGGTCTGCACCTGCAGCCGGTCCAGGCAATCGTCCATCACAGCCGGATCGGGTCCGGTATCGAAAACAATTGCAGTTCCGGGTATCCCGGTACTGAGCACGAATCCGTCTCCCTGACCGACCTCACATCCGACCACCAGCCAGTTCTGCGGCGGCCAGCCAAGCGATAGTCCCTGACTGGGAACAAGAATCACCCGCAGCCCGGTGGCCAATCCGCAGATCACCGCACGGGTCCGTCGACCGCGCATCGCCATCACCAAGATGAGAATGGTGACTGCCAAGACCATCACCCCGATGGGCGTCGAAGGCCAAGGAAGCCGTGCCAACGGCCAGCTCGCCGCAAGGTGCGCCACTTGCCCGATCCAGGAAACCATCGGTCCGACAATGTGGATCAGAACCTGCGCGCCGTCCATCCAGACCACGGCCACCAATGCTGCGATCGCGCCCAGGATGAGTACGGGCGCAACAACCGGAGCAACAAGGATGTTGGCCGGGACCGAGACGAGTGAGATTGCGCCGCTCAGCGCGGCAATTACCGGCGTCGTGGCCAGATGTGCCACCACCGGAACCACCAGGAGATCAGCCCATCCAGCAGGGACACCCCTACGCTGCAGAGCTTCTGACCATGACGGTGCGACCAGCACCAGGCCGGCGGTGGCCTGCACCGATAATGCGAAGCCCGGGTTGACGGCCAGCGTCGGGTCATAAAGCAGTAGACCGATGACCGCAGCGGCCAAGGCAGGAAGGGCTGTTCGAGTGCGGCCGACAACGAAGGCCAGCAGGGTCACGGCCCCCATCACGGCAGCGCGTAGCACCGAAGGGCCGGGTCGCACCAGCACCACCAGTGACACCAGGACGAAAAATCCGAGCAGTGCCGCTCGCTTCGGCCCGGCCTGTCGAAACAGAACCATCGCAGCGCCGCACAGGATCGCGAAGTGAGTACCGGAAACAGCCAACAAGTGTGCCAGCCCCGAGGTTTTGGCGTCCTGCGAGAGTTTCTCGCCAATTCCGCCGGTATCTCCCAGAATCAACCCGGGCAATAGGCCCGCCGGTTCCGGCTCCAGTATTTGACAGCCTCGGATGAAACGAAGTCTGAGCTGCTGTGCGGCCTGCTGCCACCAAGGGGCGGGTTGGATCAGGGCCGGTTCGCTGCGGGTGGTGAGAGCAGCTCCGGGTAGCACCGAGAAGGAGTCAGGGCGCAGGGTGCCGGTTACCTGCAAGCGGTCGCCCGGTATCAGAGTTGACCAACCCCGGCCTTGCGCGAAGATACTGAAGGAGGCATTGGATGTCCACCGTTGTCCACCAGAGGTGACGGTGACGGCACTGGCGCGCAACAGGTAACGAGTTTCGTCAACTGTTGTGATCGGACCCGGATTATTCGCAGCTTCATCAACAACGCCGTCCGCAGAATCGTTCATCGGGTCGGTGGCTGGGGAAAAAGGGGAAAGCAGCACCCTGGGGTCGGTGATGACCACCAACTCGACCGTCACCCATTTGGTATCGTTGGCCCAGATCGTCAGCTGATCATGCTGCGCTGCTTCAACTCTCAAGGCGGCCACAATACAACCAGCGGCCAGACAACACAGAATCCCCGCCAGGGTCGGGAGGAACTGAGTTGTTCTCAGAGCGGCGCAGCCCGTGAGCACCAGGAGCGCGGCTGCCGCGACGGAGTAACCGGCGGTGACACCGATCCAGAGGCTGATCAGGCACCCGGCCCAGATTGCCAATGCGGCACCGAGCAGACGTAGGTCCATCGGCGGTTGTGCGTCGTCCTCAACCGCAGTACCCGACCGATTTCTGCGTGCGCTCACACGGTGACCAGGGGTGCGAGGGTGGCGAAGCGGGCAGGTCCGATTCCGGTCACCTCCTGCAGTTGGTCGATGGAACCGAAAGGGCCATTCTGTTCTCGCCAGGCGATGATGTTGGCGGCCATCACCGGACCGACTCCCGGTAGTGCCTCGAGGGCGGCTGCGTCGGCGGAATTCAGATTGATCTGGCCACGGTCTGCGGCCGCGGGATTTTCGGGCAGCCCCGAACCCGCGCTATCAGGGCTGACCCCTTGACTGGGAGCACCATCAGCAGCCAAGCCGACCACCACTGAGTCGCCGTCGCCCAGGCGTGCGGCCAGATTCAGACCGGTCAGATCTACCCCCACCTGGGCGCCACCGGCCGCGGCGATGGCATCGGCCACTCGGGCATCCC
The DNA here is from genome assembly GCA_038234115.1 of Mycobacteriales bacterium. Classification (GTDB taxonomy): domain Bacteria; phylum Actinomycetota; class Actinomycetes; order Mycobacteriales; family Nakamurellaceae; genus Nakamurella. The sequence goes on along the minus strand of JBBSUU010000226.1, from coordinate 796 downwards.
CGGCCAATCTGACCAGGCCCGGGCTATTCACCTTGCCGGTTACCGAGACCAGAATCTCGGCCGGTGAAACCGAGGTTGGCGGCGGTTGGCTCGATGTCGGTTCCACCGAAATCGTTTCGCTGCCCACGGCAATCAGCCCAGCGGGCGGGATCGGTTGTGCGGTAGGAATATTGAGCCAGACACCGACGGCCGCGGCAACGGCCGCGACCGCAGCAACCGTGGAAATCAGCCAGGCACCGCGGGGGCCCGGATCAATTCGAGCCTCGTGCAGTGGTTCCGGAATCCAACGCTGTTTGAGCCGGCCAGTGCTGGGCCGGCGTGGTCGGCGGTGCGGCGCGGGGTCCGGATCCGGTTGTCGGCGATCGTCCGTTGGCCGGCCCGACTCGATGTCCGCCGAGCCCGAGTCCGAGCCCGAGTCCGAGCCCAAGCCCGAGTCCGAGTCCAAGTCCAAGCCCGAGTCCAAGCCCAAGCCCAAGCCCGTAGCCGAGTCCAAGCCCGTAGCCGAGCCCGAGTCCATGGCCGAGCCCGGATCCGACCCCACAGCTTCGAAGGGGTCCCACCCCTGATACTGGTTTGGCTCGTCGGTGCACGCTTCAACTGTCGGCTGATCTGGCAGGTCCCGGGCGCTGCTGGCCCAGGCCGGTACCCAACCTGTTGTCAGTGGTACCGGTCGGTGGGCGTCGAGTCGGTGGGACACTGCCGGCGCCTCATCAAGGCTCGAACCGTGAGCCGGACGCGCTTGATCGCCGGCGAGCGGGCCCGGGCCAACTCCCGCCCGGCCAACTCCCGCCCGGCC
>JBBSUU010000225.1:0-5413 GCA_038234115.1 Mycobacteriales bacterium | reverse complement strand
CTCGGCGGTCAGTCGGACCCGGGTGGCCACCTGGCCGGATCGTTGCTGCCGGGCACTGAAGGCCACCAGCCAGCGCGGCACCAGATGCTCGGCCAGGGTCAGGCTTGCTGCGATGTGGACTTCGACCTGACGATCGGTGCGCAGGCTGGCGATGGCCACATCCAGCTGTTCGGCGGCCTCGACCACTTTTGACGCCCACTGGGCAAGCAGGATTCCGGACTCGGTCAGCCGGGAACCGTGGGAGCCGCGGGCGAGGACGAGAAAACCAACGCGGGTCTCCAGCGTGCGGAGTCGTTGGCTGGCAGCTTGCTGAGTGATACCGACCTCGTTGGCTGCGCCGTTGATGGATCCGGAGTTGGCCACGGCCAACAACAGTTGAAGGACCGCGAGGTCGGGAACGTGGGGGGACAACACGGCCTCATCCTAAGTCCCGACCTCGACCGGCCACCGTGTGTGCCGGCGTCGTTGGCTTTCCACCGGTCGGGTCGAAGCGGCTTGACCCGGCTCGTCACCGGGCTGCACTCGACCCCGGTTGGATGGCGAGAACTCGGAGATTGGGTGAAACCGAGTCACAGTTGGCGCACCCTTTACCACTCTGACCTGATCGTCAGGAACAATCTGAGCCGAACCTGATTCCGGCGCCGCTGCGGCGCCGGATCACGACGCGATGGAGAGATGTCCACATATGAGCAATTCCGGTGGTACGAAGGCGATTGTCGCGGCCCTGGGCGCGAACCTGGGCATCGCAGTCTTTAAATTTGTCGCCTGGGCTTTCTCCGGGTCTTCTTCGATGCTGGGGGAAGGTATCCACTCGTTGGCCGACTCCGGGAATCAAGTGCTGCTGTTGATCGGTGGCAAACGGGCAAAGCGCGCCGCCACGCCGTTGCACCCCTTCGGATTTGGCCGAGAACGCTATATCTACGCCTTTATTGTCGCGATCGTGTTGTTCTCCGTTGGTGGCCTGTTTTCGCTGTACGAGGGGGTGCACAAGATCCAGCATCCGGAGCCGTTGGAACTGGTATGGATCCCGATTCTGGTGTTGTTCGGCGCGATCGTGCTGGAAGGTTTCTCCTTCCGCACCGCGATCAAGGAATCCAACCTGGTACGCGGCGATGCGACCTGGTTTCAGTTCATCAAGCGGGCCAAGGCGCCCGAACTGCCGGTGATTCTGCTGGAGGACTTTGCGGCGCTGATCGGCCTGGTGCTCGCGCTGATCGGAGTTTCGGTCGCCGCAATCACCGGCGATGGCATCTGGGACGGTATCGGGACCCTGGCGATCGGGGTGCTGCTGGTGTTGGTGGCGATCGTCCTCGCAGTGGAAACCAAATCCCTATTGCTCGGTGAGGGCGCCTCGAATGAGGACATCAAGAAGATCACCGACGCCGCGCAGGACGGTGACTCGATCAAGTCCGTTATCCACATGCAGACCCTGTATCTGGGCCCGGAGGAACTTCTGGTGGCGATGAAGGTCGGCGTGCACGAGACGGACAGCGCCGGTGAAGTGGCACAGGCAATTAACGAGGTCGAAAACCGGGTCCGGTCGGCCATCCCGATCGTCACGGCGCTCTATGTGGAGCCGGACGTCTTCGACCCGAACTACCGGCCCCGGGTGAAGAACCCATCGCCCGAAGCACCAGGTCACTGAACAACCTGCCTGCTGCCCAACGGTTCTCGTCCCGCCACTAGGTTTCGGTATGGCCACCCTGCTGTGGTGCGCGGCTCGGCGGCTACCGTAATAACATGTTGATCGCCTTCTCAGTTGCCCCGTCCGGTACCGGTGATTCGGTGTCCGAGGCGGTGGCCGACGCCGTCGAAATTGTCCGGACGTCCGGTTTGCCCAACCGCACGGACTCCATGTTCACCACCCTGGAGGGGGAATGGGACGAGTGCTTGGATGTGGTGAAACGGGCTTGCGAGGCGGTCGGCAAACACGGCGCCAGAGTGTCGTTGGTGCTCAAAGCCGATATCCGACCGGGCTGGTCGGGTCAGATGGAGTCCAAAGTGGAGCGCGTTGAGGATGCGCTGCGCCGCCGGTCGGGTGACTGACGTGCTGACCCGGGCCTGAGCACCTACGACGCAGAGCGGCCCCGGAACCGAGGAGGTTCCGGGGCCGCATCAGCGGTGCGAAATCAGGAGTTTCGAAATCACGTTTCTGAATTCACGACGGCGTGATCAGCACGATCCGATGTGAATCAGGGGATGATCAGACCGGATGTCTGGGTGCGGGCGCGCTCGAAGCGAGCGCTGACATCGGCCCAGTTGATGACGTTCCACCATGCCGTGACGTAATCAGCCTTCACGTTCTGGTACTGCAGGTAGAAGGCGTGCTCCCACATGTCCAGCATCAGTACCGGTACCTGCGCGGCCGGCAGGTTGCCCTGCTGGTCAAAGAGCTGGAAAAGGTTGAGCCGCTGGCCGAGGGTGTCCCAGGCCAACACCGACCAACCGGAACCCTGGATGGCGTTCGCGTTGGCACTGAACTGCTTCTTGAAACCTTCGAAGGAACCGAAGAATTCGTCAATCGCCGCACCGATCTCGCCGTCCGGCTTGTCGCCCCCGCCCGCCGCCATGTTGGGCCAGAAAATCGAGTGATTGATGTGTCCGCCGAGGTGGAACGCGAGGTTCTTTTCCAGCAGGTTGACCGTTCCGAACGACTCTTTGTCCCGAGCCTCGGCGAGCTGCTCCAGAGCGGTGTTTGCGCCGGTGACGTAAGCAGCGTGGTGCTTGTCGTGGTGCAGTTCCATGATCTTGCCGGAAATGAATGGTTCCAGAGCTGCGTAGTCATACGGCAGTTCGGGAAGTGAGTACGGGGCCATGAATGAACTCCTTTGGCGCCTCGATAGTTGGCAAAAAGGTCATTTTCGAGCCTATACCTGTGACATTTGCTCCCGCCGTCGGGAGTCTGTGTCGACGAGCTCCATACCGGCGACAGGATAAGTTAAAGCCGTCAGCATTCGTTACGAAGAGTGACCAAAGACAATCGGGGGCGGTTGCAGACACTGTCCTCCATGATGAAGAGAGGTCGGGACAGATGTCAGGACCATGGAATTCAGAAGGCGATCCAAATCAGGATCCGACGCGTTGGCAACAGCCTGGCCAGCCGAATCAGGGTGATCAGTATCAGGGTCAGCCGCAATATGGGCAACAGCCGTACGGCGGCCAGCAGCCCGCTGGGGAACAGCCTTACGGGAGCCAGCAGCCGTACGGTGGCCAGAGTTACGGTGGTCAGCAGGCTTACGGCGACCAAGGACAGCCAGCCTGGCAGCAACCGGGGTTTCAGTCCGGTCCGCCGAACCAACCGCCGAAAAAGAACGCCGGTCTCATCATCGGCATTGTGGTTGCCGTGCTGCTGATCGCCGGGGGTATCACCACGTTTCTGCTGTTGAACAAGGACGAAGATCCCTCGGTGGCCGTGAACACCAGCGGTAGCTCGAGTGCGGCTCCGACGACGGACTCCGCGGCACCGACGAGCGGATCACCCAGCAGCACAGCGACGCAAAGCAGCTCCACCGCCGACTCGTCGACCAGCGCGTCGAGCAGCGCGTCCTCCAGTACGGAATCCAGCAGTAGTTCGGCCAGCGCCAGCAGTTCCTCCAGCACGGAATCGACCACCAGCAGCAGCGAGCAATCCGATGCTGCCAATCCGGTGGGTACCTGCGGAGTGTTGTCCGGTTCTTCCACCAAGGTGCGGATCAAAGATCTGGACTGCGGCGATCCAGCGGCTATCTACATCGTTACCGAAGATGGCCTGGTGGCAATCTGCGAGGACTGGGAGGTCGAGTTCACCTACACCCCGTCCGTCGGACTGATGAACACCACCTGTCTGGACTACAACCTGGCGGTGGGTGAGTGTTTGACCTATAGCGACGACATCAACGTCAGCCCGGATGTCAAGGTGGATTGCGCCGCCACCGTCGGAGCGCCGAATACCCTCAAGGTGCTGTTCAACAGCACCGATTCGTTCGACGAAACGCAATGTCCGGCCGAAACGACGCTGGTCAATTCAAGCCCGTTGCGCAACACGCTGCGTTGCTACGGGACCAACTGAGCTGTCATTCACTGCCGTGCCGGATGTGGGGCTGACCCGGGGGGAACATCCGGCCGGCTGATTGCATCGAAGTGACAGGGGCCGAATTTGCTGCCCGCGACTTTGAACGGTCGGATCAAAGCGGGTCGGGACAAGACCTGGGAATGCGGGGTACGGGATGTCAGGACCTTGGAACCCGGACGGCAGCCAATGGCCGCCGCAGCCTGGTCAGAACGGTGAGCCAAAACCCAACGGAGGCAATCCCTTTGGGTCGCCGAGCCCCGCAGATCCAACGACATGGGGCCCACCGCCGCAGCAGTCATACCAGCCGCAGCCGCCCTATCAGTCGCCGCAACCGTCATTTCCGCAACCCGGGCGGCAGCATCAGCCGCAACAGCCAAACCGGCCGTATTCGAGCCCGCCACCTTTCCAGGCCCCGGAACCATTTCAAGGGCAGCCGGCCTGGCAACAGCCGGGATTCCAGCAGGGACCGCCGGCCAAGCCGCCGGTCAGTACAGGGTTGATCATCGGCGTTGTGCTGGCCGTGCTGATCATCATCGGCGGCGTCACGACTTTGATCCTGGTCAACAAGGACGACCCGGCTCTGGCCGATTCCGTCACGCCCAGCTCATCGGCGGCGGTAACCACCACATCTACGACTACCAGCCCAACGACCACGACTTCGACCACAACCTCCTCAACCAGTACTTCCTCGAGCAGTACCTCCTCGACCAGTACGACTACCAGTACCACCAGCAGTGCAACCGAAGAGCCGATGGTGGTCGGCACCTGCGCCGAGGTCGCCGGTGATATCGAGGATGTCAAATTGGTGAGGCTTGACTGTGCCGATCCAGCAGCGGCGTATGTGGTCATAGCAGAAGGGGTTTCGGCAATCTGCGACCCCAACGAATCCGAATTCACCCGGAACTCCAGCTTCGGTTTGAGCACCAAAACCTGCATGGCGTACAACGTTGCTGTCGGTGATTGCATTAAATTCGGCGAGACCTCGAGCCACCCGGATATCAAGGTGAATTGCGCGGATTATGGCGGAGATGCTGCAACGAATGTTGCTCTGGCGACTTCGGCAGAAACGTCCGATCAGCGCACCTGCCCCGGCGACACCACCATTTACTATTCGTACAGCAGTCGCAATTCGTTGATCTGTTTCGGCGATAACTGAACGGCCCTGGGGAGCAAGCTGCAATGAGCGATCAATGGGGTCCGCCGGATCCGAACCTGCCGCCCGCCGGGCATCCTCCTACGAACCAGCCGCCGACGAACTTGCCGCCGGCCGGGCAGCCGCCGCGCACCCGGCAGTTCCCGGGGCCGCAGCCGCCGACGAACCAGTCGCCACGCACCCGGCGGTTCCCGGGGCCGCAGCCGCCG
>JBBSUU010000224.1:0-5442 GCA_038234115.1 Mycobacteriales bacterium | reverse complement strand
GTTCAGCCGATCCAGAATCCATAGATCCACATCGGAAAGAATGCTGCGATCCATTTCACCGGCCGGTACGGCGGCGCCGGACATCAGCGCAAATCTGGTGGCATTGAACAACTTCGAGCAGAAGTTGCGGGAACCGGCGACCCATTCGGCGCTGGTGGCCTGGTCGGCGCCCGGGTTGGACCTGCGGGCCAGGGTGAAGCGAACCGCGTCCGCGCCGTAGGACTGGATCCAATCCATCGGGTTCACCACATTGCCGCGGGATTTGCTCATCTTGCGGCCGCGCTCATCGCGCACCATGCCGTGTAGGGCGACAGTTCTGAAGGGCACCAACGGTTCTCCGGCGTCGTCCTGCATCGCGTAGGTGCCGAGCATCATCATTCGGGCCACCCAGAAGAACAGAATGTCGTAACCGGTGACCAGTACGCTGGTCGGGTAGAACGCCTTTAAGGTGTCGGTGTTCGCCGGCCATCCCATGGTCGAGAACGGCCACAGACCGGAGGAGAACCAGGTGTCGAGAACGTCCGGGTCCTGAATCCAGCCCTCGCCAGGCTTTTCCTCATTCGGGCCCACACAAATGGTTTCCCCCTCCGGGCCGTACCAGACCGGGATCCGATGTCCCCACCACAACTGGCGAGAGATGGTCCAGTCGTGCATATTGTCGACCCAGTCGAAATAACGCGCAGCCATCTCCGGCGGGTGAATGGCGGTCTCGCCGCTGCGCACCGCATCCGCGGCAGCCTGCGCCAGTGGTTCGACCTTGACGAACCACTGGAGTGAGAGCCGCGGCTCCACCACATCATCTGAGCGCGAGCAGTGTCCGACAGCGTGCAGGTAGGGGGTCTTCTCGGCGACGATGCGACCCTGGTTGCGCAGTTCTTCCTTCACGGCGCCGCGGGCCACGAAGCGGTCCATCCCGTCGAAAATGGTGCCGGTGTTCCAGACCGCGGCGGCCTCGTCCAACACGGTGATCTCGGCCAGACCGTGGCGCCGGCCGATCTCGAAGTCGTTGGGATCGTGGGCCGGGGTCACCTTGACAGCGCCGGTGCCGAAGGTCGGGTCGACGTGTTCGTCGGCGACCACCGGGATCTCGCGATTCACGATCGGCAGCAGCACTGTCCTGCCGACCAGGTGCCGGTAGCGCTCATCGTCGGGATGGACGGCGATTGCGGTGTCGCCCAACATGGTTTCAACTCGAGTGGTGGCCACCACGATGCTGGTTTCGCCATCGCCGTAGCGGATGGAAACCAGTTCACCCTCGTCGTCGGAGTGCTCGACCTCGATATCGGACAGCGCGGTGCGGCAGCCCGGACACCAGTTGGTGATCCGGTTTGCCCGATAGATCAGGCCGTCATCGAACAGCATTTTGAAGATGGTTTGAACGGCGTCACTCAGGCCTTCATCGAGGGTGAATCGTTCTCGGCTCCAGTCAACCGAGTCGCCCAGGCGCTTCATCTGGCCCAGAATTGCCCCACCGGACTCGGCTTTCCAGTCCCAGACCTTTTGGACGAACAGCTCGCGTCCGAGGTCGTGCCTGGTTTTGCCGTCCGCCGCCAGTTGCTTTTCGACCACATTCTGGGTGGCGATGCCGGCGTGATCCATCCCGGGCAGCCACAGGACCTCATCGCCGCTCATTCGGTGCCAACGCGCCAGGATGTCCATCATGGTGTGGTCCAGTGCATGACCGACGTGCAGGTTTCCGGTGACATTCGGCGGCGGCAGCACGATGGAGAACGGCTTCTTTTCCCCGGAAAGCACTTTGGCCGGGTCTGCGGTGAAGTATCCGGCGGCAACCCAACGCTGGTAGGTCGGTACCTCTACGGCCGCCGGGTCGTACTGGGTGGGTAGGTCGGCAGCGGTGGCAGGGGTATTGATAGCAGTCACCTGAGTTAGTTTAGTTGGCTCCGGCAAGCGGTCCGGACGCCCGCACGCTAGTAGGAGCGCGGGAGCTTGAGGCTGTGCTGTGCGATGTAATTGAGCACCATCTCGGCGTTGACCGGAGCGATCCGCAGCAGGCGGGCCATTCCGTACAGGGGCATCAGACCATATTCCACGCTCAGGCCGTTGCCACCGTGGGTTTGAATGCAGGCGTCGACGGCGGCCACAGCGGCCTCGGCTGCTGAATACTTGGCCATATTGCTGACTTCGCCGGCCGGTTTGTCGTGGTCGTGGAGCCACGCGGCTTTCGCCGTGAGCACAGCGGCGGCCTCGACGGCGATTTTGGCCTTGGCCAGCGGATGCGAGACCCCCTGATGCGCGCCAATCGGCACACCGTTCCACACGGTACGGGTCCGGGCGTAGTCGGCGGCCTTGTCCAACGCGTAACGCCCGATGCCGACACACAGTGCCGCAGAGGCGATTCGCTCCGGATTCAGACCGTCGAAGAGTGGCTTGAATCCCTCGCCCTCAACGCCGATCAGCGCCGACGCCGGGACCCGGACCTGATCGAAGAACACGGTGAATTGACGATCCGGGATCTGGACGGCGACTTCGAGTCGATTCCAGCTCAGGCCGGGGGCGTCGGTGGGAATCACGAACAGGCTGATCCGAGCCCGCCCGGTCGCCTCGTCAACACCGGTTTTGACCACAGTCATGACCGCTGCGGAATCGTCGATGCCGGAGATGTAGTACTTGGAGCCGGAGATGATGTAGTCGTCGCCATCTCGAACGGCGCTGGTGCTGATCTTGTGGGAGTTGGAACCGGCATCCGGTTCGGTGATGGCGAAGGCCATCTTGGTATGGCCGTCGGCCAGTCTGGTCAGCCATTCCTGCTTCTGTTCCGCCGACCCGTGGCGGCTCAATACCTCGACACCGATCGCGCTGGAAACCAGCAGGAGGAGTAGTGGGCACCCGGCAGCGGCCGATTCTTCGGCGACGATGGCGAGTTCAGCCATCCCGGCTCCCCCACCACCGAACTCGGCAGGCACATTGATCCCGATGAAGCCGGCGTCGCCCAGTTCGTTCCACAGTTTGTCCTGCGGCTCGCTGCGACTGCCGTGCTCGGCGAAGTCCTTGCCACCGTAGGGAGAAGTAATTTGGCGCACCGCGTCGCGGATCGCGAGTTCTTCCACGGATTCTGAGAAGTCAGGCATCTTGGAGTGCGTCCTTTGCGGCAGTGCTCGCCGCGAGATCGGCGATGACAATTCCCAGTCTGACAAAGTTAACGGCGATTAACAAGGGGCCTGCATCACTACCCGCGCTTAGCCATATTTGTGGAACAGAGATACTGGGCGGGTGGTGATCCACCAACCACCTCGGCCCCTCACATTGGCCCTCGAAGGGAAGGACGAATCAGATGACCCCCGAGGTCGAGAAATTCCTACGTCGAGCGATCGAACTCGCGGTCGCCAGCCGAGCCGGCGGTGATGCGCCATTCGGTTCGCTGCTGGTCGATGCCACCGGTCAGATACTGATCGAAGACCACAACACGGTGCTCAGTGATCGCGATGTCAGTGCCCATCCCGAACTCAAACTTGCCAGCTGGGCTTTCCGGGAGTTGGAACCGGAGGCCGCCGCGGCCACCACGATGTACACCAGCTGTCAGCCCTGCCTGATGTGCCAGGGCGCCATCGCTCGATCCGGACTCGGCCGGGTGGTCTACGCCCTGTCCAGTGATCAACTGGGTGCGCTGCAACCCGGACCCGGCTACGTCTGTCCGCCGATGGACGGGCCGTACTTACTTGATGAGGCCCGCGTTCCGATCGACGGCTACTACTGAGCAGCACGGGTTCCCACCACGCCGAGCGTTTCCTGCCATGCCGAACGTTTCCTACTATGGCGTCAGTGGCATCGGCCCGTAGAGCACGTTGTTCTCATCGTGCAGCACCACCGCCGAGATACCTTGGGCCAACAGATCCGGAAAGGACTCGGCCAACCAGTCCTCGGCTTCGGTTTGAGTCAGAAAGATTGCCGGCGTCTCGAATTCGTTCGCCAGGGCCAGACCGGCCTCGTCCATGTACTGCCAGTGATAACCCATGTCGTCCATCATGCCGCACGCTTTATAACGCCCCGTCTACAACGAGCGGTCGCCAATGAAGGTGATTCGGCCGCTGCCGGCTTCATCGGTTTTCCCTCGCACCGCGCGTGCCCGGAAGCCTGCTTCGGTCAACCCCCGGAGCCAGGTCAATTCGGAGAAAAGACCCGTTCGGTGGGTCTCGTGAACCGGGCGCTCGACGCCGTCCCGGTCGCTTAGCAGGAAGAGATATTCGGTCACGGTGGCGGCCGGTTCGGATCCCAACTCCACGAGAGGTATCTGACTGCGGCTCCATCCTGGGCAATGCGCGAAGGCCGTGCCGTTAGCCGGTTCGAGATCCCCCTCGGTCAGCATGTAGTCGATGGCGTCGTGGATAAAAACTGCATCGAACCTACGGCCCGGCCGAACGATGCGCATATCGTCGACGTGATACCTGCTCTTGGGGTTCAAATCCTGTGCTACGTCATTTATTTCAGCGAAAAGGTCGACCAGCGTCATAGAAAATCTGGACATTGCGCTCGAATTTCACCGGCGGGTGCGTCGTACCGAATCAGCATTCCCTCATCGTGCGGCGATGTATCCCTCTCGCACAGCCAATCTTCACGACTCGATTTTGCGACCGACTCCGAAGTTGCGGTCCGGCTGGATCAGCGCGGGTTTGTGTCGGGTAACTTCCTGATCACCCAGCCGGTAGCTTTAACTTCACGCGTTGTTGCTGATGACTGGGAGTTCTTGATGACCGAAGCGGTATCCGTCGAGTTCGGCGAGGTGACCCGGGTTGATCCCGCGGCCATCGAGGCCGCCGGCAAACTCCGCGGCACGAACGCTTTCGGCAATCTCTCCCCCGTGCTCGACTGGCTCGCCGCAGCCCAGGGCGCCCAGGGAATCAAGCCCATCGCGCGCGCGCGGTTGGTGGCGTTCAGTGGCCATCACACGCTTGTTCCGGGCCAGACTTCGGTCGGCAGCGCTCCACTGGTTGACTCGGGGGCCGTCGGCGCGGTGGACACCGATCTGCTGGGTCAGCTGTGCGGTCTGGCCAACGTCGGCCTTCAGATCATCGACGCATCACCCCAGGTGTCTCAGAGCCCGTCAGAGCAGCCGTTCTCGTTGACCAAGACAGCTGATCGGGCCGAATTTCACCTCCCACACCGCCACCCTCCGGTCTGGCAGGGGGATGCGCTGACAGCCGAAGAGTGCGCAGTAGCAATGCAATTGGGAAAAGACACCGCCGACGCCGAGGTCGATTCCGGCGCCGATTTCCTGATCCCCGCGCTCCTGGGTACCGGACAGGAGGTGCCGCTCGGGGTATTGATCTGCGCACTGACCAGACTTGAACCCACCGAGGTGGTGATCTTCGCCGACGAGACCGACGCCGCCGTCTGGTCAGCTACCGTGGCCGCAGTCCGGGATGCACTATTTCGCGCTCGGTCACACACCGGCGATGTCCGCACCCTGCTCCGAACGGCCGGCGG
>JBBSUU010000223.1:0-5454 GCA_038234115.1 Mycobacteriales bacterium | reverse complement strand
TGCATAGATTGCAAACTTTTCCCCTTCCCGACGTGGGCGAGGGATTGACCGAAGCCGAGATTCTCGGGTGGCGCGTCGCAGTGGGTGATGTTGTCACGGTCAACCAGATCATCGTCGAAATCGAGACCGCAAAGGCATCTGTCGAGTTGCCGTCGCCGTTTGCCGGCCAGGTACACGCGATCCTGGTTGCAGAGGGTGTCACGGTGGATGTCGGGACCCCGATCATCACCATCGACACCGATCCCGGTGCGGCAGCGGCACCGAACCCGGTAGCGAGCTCCGAGCCTGCGGCGGGCCCGGCTGCTGCGGTAGTCACCGTCGCTCCGGTGAGCATTTCGGACCCTGATGTTGGCACCAAGATCGGCGAAGTGACAGCCGACGGGAAGATCGCCACCTTGGTCGGCTACGTCTCGGTCGATTCACGGGTGGCCAGGCGGGCCCGCAAGGTCGCCGGCGGTCCGGCCGAACCTGCTCGGTCGGCAGTGTCTGATCCTTCCGCAGCGGCCGCGCGGCCGCCGCGGCAGGAGTCGGAGAAACCGGCTCAGCAATATATTCCGCTGACGACACCGCCGGTCCGCAAACTTGCCAAGGACCTCGGTGTTGACCTGAGGACAATTTCACCGGCCAGGGCAGACGGAGTGATCAGCCGCCAAGAGGTGCAGGCGGCGCATCAAAACGGGTTGGTGGAGGAAGCCACCGAGCAGCCACTGGGTGCACAGGTTGTCGCTGCCGAAGGCGAAACCCGCCGGGTGCCGATCAAGGGCGTGCGTAAGGCAACAGCCGCCGCGATGGTGGCAAGTGCTTTCACCGCGCCTCATGTCACCGAATTCCTCACCATCGATGTGACCGCAATGATGGAACTGCGCGATCGCCTGCGCAAACGTCGCGATTTCGCCGACGTCAAGCTCAGTCCGCTTGTCTTCGCGGCCAGAGCGGTATGTCTGGCCGCTGCCCGCACCCCCGATGTCAATGCCTCCTGGGACGAGGAAAATCAGGAGATCCTGTATCACCGGTCAGTTCACTTGGGTATTGCGGCAGCTACGCCACGCGGTCTCATGGTCCCAAATATCAAGTACGCCAACACCTTGGGACTCAAAGAACTGGCCACCGAATTGGTCGCGCTGACCGAGACCGCCAGGGCCGGAAAAACTGGACCTACGCAGATGTCCGGTGGCACCTTCACGATCACCAATGTGGGTGTGCTCGGGGTCGATACCGGTACCCCGATCATCAATCCGGGGGAAGCAGCGATTTTGTGTCTGGGCTCGGTCAAGGATGCGCCCTGGGTGGTGGACGGACAACTGGCCGTGCGCAAGGTATGTCAACTTTCGTTGTCGTTCGATCACCGAGTCGTCGACGGCGAACAGGGTTCGCGTTTCCTGGCCGACGTCGGTGAGCTGATGTCGGACCCGGCGATGGCATTGGCTTGGTGAACGACCGGCCACAGGGGCCAGGTTGGTCATTGACAGTTGATTTTGGTTTCCGACTGATAGTTTGATCTGCGTTAATAGACCGGTGCGGGCGAATTTGCCCGTTCGGAATCTTGGTTACCAAAGAGAAAAGTAGGAAGAAACTCCATGCGTCTGCTTGTCACCGGTGGTGCCGGCTTCATCGGCTCGAACTTCGTCCAGCAAACTGCCCGGGAACGCCCCGATGTTGAGGTAACCGTGCTCGATGCGATGACGTACGCCAGCAATCTCGGCTCGCTGACCGAGGTCAAAGATGCGATCAAGATTGTTGAGGGCGATGTCGCCGACTCGGAACTCGTCGACTCGTTGGTTGCCGAGTCCGATGTGGTGATTCATTTTGCCGCCGAATCTCACAACGACAACTCGCTCAACGACCCGTGGCCGTTCTTGCAGACGAATATCATCGGCACCTACTCGCTGCTGCAGGCTGTTCGCAAGCACGAGGTTCGCTACCACCACATCTCCACCGACGAGGTGTACGGCGACTTGGAACTGGATGACCCGAACCGGTTCAACGAGGACACACCATACAACCCATCGAGTCCGTACTCCTCGACCAAGGCCGCGTCGGACCTACTGGTGCGTGCCTGGGCGCGCTCGTTCGGCGTTCAGGCCACCCTGTCGAACTGCTCGAACAACTACGGACCCCGCCAGCATGTGGAGAAGTTCATTCCGCGGCAGATCACCAACGTCATCGACGGTGTTCGACCCAAGCTGTACGGCAACGGACTCAACGTGCGCGACTGGATCCATGTGGAGGATCACAACAGCGCGGTCTGGGCCATCGTTGATCGTGGACGCATCGGCCAGACCTACCTGATCGGCGCCGATGGCGAACAGAATAATCTGGAAGTTGTGGGGATGATCCTGGAGGAGTTCGGCAAAGCCGCTGATGACTTTGACCTGGTCTCGGATCGTCCGGGACACGACCTGCGGTACGCCATCGACTCCAGCCTGTTGCGCCAGGAACTCGGTTGGGCGCCAAAATTCACCAACTTCAAGGATGGACTGGCCGACACCGTGGATTGGTACCGGACAAATGAAGCCTGGTGGCGGGCCCAGAAGGAAGCCACCGAGAAGGTCTATGCCGCTCAGGCGCGTTAGCCACCGCCGGACAAACCCGCAGAAGGGGTCGAACCAGAGATGGTTCGACCCCGTCTGCGGGTTCCGGGCCGACACGGAGGTTCAGCCGGGTAAACCGGGGTTTCGTCACCCATTTACGATAATGTCCGGACGATCGCCGGTGTGTGACCCGGTTCACCGCGGAATCGGGTAACGAATCGACCCCTGGCGGCGTCTATATATATGTAAACCAAAAACCGCAGTACGACAGGTAGTACAAGAAAGAGGACGATCACCATGAGCCGCCTTGCAAAGGCCATCCGCAGCCAGCGCGAGATTTCCCGTAACCGTCGCGCCGTTTCACGCGCCATCGACCACGCCGCAACGCCGGCGATGCGCGATGAGCTGATCCTGATTGCGCAGCGACAGGCCGCCGTCAACCGCTGAAAACCACCCCAGAGGAGCGCAAACCGGACACCGAAAAAACTTTTAAAAAAAGTTTTGGCGATCCTGTAACGCTCCTCCGCGGGTTGGCGATATACCGAGTGACCCCGGATTGCTGCCGGACCCCCGACTTGGCAGCAACCCGGGGTCATTCCATATCTGCCGCCGGGTTGTTGGTGCGCGGCAATCGATCAGCCGGAACTGTCTAGACCCAAAACAGCGAAGGTCCCGATTCAACGGCGGGTGTCAGCCCGGCCCCACGGTGCCCGGTGGAGCGGAGGCAAAGCCCCTCACCCGGTAATCGCAGCATCTAAGAATTGATCCCGATCAATGCAATCGAATGCATCTTCCTAGCCGTTGCCCTGGCGTACTGATCGCCGCTGGGTAGCTTGGGCATCCCGGTATTAGGCTGGCCCCGTGCCCGAATCCACCGCATCAAGTCGTTCTACCCAGTCTTCCGCCCGGATGTCTGCCGCCAGTTCCAGCGCGGCCGTCGATCCCGAATTCAGCATCCAGATGTTGCATGACAGGGTCATGGTCAAGCGCTCGACCGGGCCGGGTGAACGGACCAGTCGTGGGGGAATTCTGATTCCCGCCACCGCCGAGGTGGCCAAGCGATTGGCGTGGGGCGACGTCACCGGGATCGGTGCGCATGTCCGGTCGGTCAAAGTTGGTGATCGCGTCCTTTACAACCCCGAGGAACAGTTCGAGGTCGAAGTGGCCGGTGAAACATTCCTCGTCATGCGCGAGCGCGAACTGCATGCGGTGGCTCGGCAGAAAACAGACTCCCAGACCGGAATGTATTTGTAGACCTCTCCCCAGCGGCGCGTCAGGTCAGGGCAAGCGCGGCCTGTCTACCCGCATCCCGCAGCCAGCGCGATGTCTGTGTCATCGCTGCCGCGCTGCTACCGGCCAGCTCGGTGAGGCTGATGGCAATCGTGTCGCCGCCCGGCTCGGCTGCGAGCTGACCCGCAATGACGATCCGTCGCGCCGACGTCGGAAGTCCCAGCAGGTGTCCGACGACTTTGCCGGTCATCGACGTCGAGTCAAATTTCCCCTCGCCGGTGATGACCACGTCCGCTGCCCGAAGCGCAGCCGACAATCCCGTCAGCTCGGCGATTCGCGCGGCCCCGGGAACGATCGCCGAGCGATCCCCGCCCCAGGCCATCAGACCAAATGCGGTGCCCCCGGCCGCGCCGGACCCCGATTGCGCCGCGTCGGCGTTCGGGCCGATCAATCCGGAAAAATTCTCCAGTGCCGCTTCCAAGATTGCCACCATCTGTGAATCGGCCCCTTTCTGCGGGCCAAACACTGCCGCCGCCCCGAGCGGCCCCAGCAACGGCGCCGAAACGTCGGTCAACAGGTCCACCCCGCCCTCCGGAGCGGGCAGCAAGAGCTTGCTGTCCAGGCTGAACAGCCGACCCAAGGCCTCCCCGCCGTCCGGAATTGGCTCGCCGTCGCTGTCCAGCAGTCTCATCCCGAGCGCTGCCAGCGCGCCGGCGCCGCCATCGGTGGAAGCCGAACCGCCCAGGGCGACCGTCAGAGTCGGCGGGCCCGTTCTCAGCGCTGCACGGATCACCTCGCCGAGACCTCGGGTGGTGGATCCGGCGGCATCCAACTGGGTCATCAGCCCGATGCCCGACATCTGTGCCAGTTCGACGACGGCGGAGCCGTCGGGCAGCCGCAGATACTCCCCGCTGACCAATTGGTCGGCTGGTCCGGTGACATGGTCGACCGGAATGATCTCGGCGTCCTGATAAGTGGCAGAAATGGCCGCGACGGTCCCTTCCCCGCCGTCGGCCTGCGGAATCAGCAGCACCTCATCGGTCGGCCGCACCTGAAGCCAACCCTGTCTGATCGCAGACGCCGCTGCGGCGGCATCCAATGTGCCCTTGAAGGAGTCCGGGGCAATGACGACGCGCATCTGCGGTCCTTCGGTCAGGTCGGTCGTTGGCATGAAGGGGCATGAAAGCGGGATGAGAGGGGATGCGAAGAGGGTACGACAGCCGTCGACGAGCCGCCGGCCGATGCGGCCGGCTGCCCGCACCCCGGCGTTGTAGGTCATGGGGGAGAATGTCAGGACCCAGATATCGCAGCGAAACAGGACTTCGAGAAAGCACCGTGATGACAACAACTCTCACCACCACACTTGCGCAGGCAACCGAGGCAGCACTACGGGCCGCGCCGGTCCTGGCGGCCACCCCGGATACGACCAGAGCCGACTGGCTGCGGGCCGTGGCCGATGCGATGGACGTCAACGCCGATGAACTGGCCCAACTTGCCGATACCGAGACTCATCTCGGAGCGGTGCGGCTTCGGGGTGAAGTCGCCAGGACTTCCGGTCAGTTGCGTCTTTTCGCCGCTGTCATCACCGATGGTGGGTATCTGGAAGTCACTATTGATCACGCCGATGAGAACCTGACCCCGCCCAGGCCGGATCTTCGCCGGGTACTGCGGCCGCTCGGCCCGGTGGCGGTGT
>JBBSUU010000222.1:0-5470 GCA_038234115.1 Mycobacteriales bacterium | reverse complement strand
GTACTACTTGCGCTCGACCTCGGCAACCCACGTGGAGAAGTCGACCCTGACCGGAACCGACGGCAAGCTGAACGGCGTGCGGGCCACCAGTGCCCCGACCGGCAAGTCGAACGCTCCATCCGGCTCCGGAAACCCGGCTCCAACCGCGCCGGCTGCCCAGGTGAAAGACGAATCCCCCGTTGCGTCAGCAGTAACGACCCAGGCCGTGGTCTCCCCGACCCCGAGCGGGAATCAACCGGCTGGTTCAATCGCCGCTGTCGTGCCCGTTCTGGTGTCCCCCTCGGGTTCCGGCGGCGGCGCCACCGCAGGTTTAGTGGATGTGGAGTTTTCTGCCGACATGCTGGCCGGCAGCGATGTGCTGGCCTGCTCCATCGAGAATCCGGAGTGCGAAGCCTGTCAGTAGGTAGATCTCGTGCTACCTGAAAACCAGATGCAGAGGGTAGACGCAGAGATTCAAAGCAGACTTTCAACGTAGAAGAGTAGAAAGGCTTCACCGTCATGACGATGTCCGACTTCGCCACCTCGTTTGCCGACACGGATATGGATTCAGAGAATTCCTTCACCGCTTCGGAAGGGAACTCCACACCGGCCGTCGCAGCCACCGGTCTGGGCCAGATCGACACCTCCGGTGGACGTGTATCGGTCAGTGAGAAGCGAATGATCAACGCTCGCGCCGATGTCAACCAGCTCCTACCGCTGAAATACCACTGGGCCTGGGAGAAGTACCTGGCAGGCTGCAACAACCAGTGGATGCCGACCGAGGTTTCGATGCAGGCCGATATCGCCCTGTGGAAATCTCCCAACGGCCTCACCGATGCCGAAAGGCAGATGCTCAAGCGCAATCTTGGCTTCTTCGCCACCGCGGAGTCCCTGGTGGCAAATAATATTGTGCTCGCCGTCTACCGGCAGTTGACGAACCCAGAATGTCGGCAGTACTTGCTGCGTCAGGCTTTTGAGGAAGCGGTTCACACCCACACCTTCCAGTACATCTGCGAATCCCTCGGCCTGGACGAGGGGGAGTTGTTCAACATGTATCGGGAGGTCCCGTCGATCACCGAGAAGGACGCCTGGGCGCTGCAATACACCAAGAATCTGGAGAACCCGGATTTCAAGACCGGTGACATCGATTCTGATCGGGCATTTCTGCGCGATCTGGTTGCGTTCTACGTGATCTTCGAAGGCATGTGGTTCTACACCGGATTTGCCCAGATTCTGTCCTTGGGTCGGCGCAACAAGATGGTGGGAATTGCCGAGCAGTACCAGTACATCCTTCGCGACGAGTCGATTCACCTGAATTTCGGTATCGACGTGATCAACCAGATCAAAATTGAAAACCCGGAACTGTGGTCGGAAGAGTTTGCCGCAGAGGTATCTGGCATGTTGGCGAAGGCCTGCGAACTCGAGATCACCTACGGCCGCGAGACCCTCTCGACTGGAATGCTGGGCCTCAGTGCAGCGCAGTGCGAGCAGTACATGCATTTCATCACCAACCGGCGATGCGTCCAGATCGGACTTGCTCCGCTGTTCGAGGACACCGAAAACCCGTTCCCATGGATGAGCGAGATGATGGACCTGAAGAAGGAGAAGAACTTCTTCGAGACCCGTGTCATCGAGTATCAGACCGGTGGCGGACTGGAGTGGTAGTCCGATAGTTCGGACCAATCGACAAATAGTTATGGCCCGGAGCGGGTGCTCCGGGCCATAACTATTTCAGTGCTCCTTGACGACTATGTGAGTCAGGCCGTAACCGGCTCCGCGACTGGCTCCAGTTTTCCCGAACGCTTTGCCCACACCTCGAACCAGACGGTGAAGAACGGCGGGATCGAGGCAGCCAGCGCCATCACGGTGGTCCACATAGACCACTTCTGTGTTCGGGCTGTGAGCAGCGTGAGAACCAAATAGGCCACGAAAACAGCACCGTGTATCGGTCCGAAGATCTTCACCCCTGCATCCCCGGTCTCGGCGATCCATTTGAAGTACATCCCGGTTAAAAGTCCGAGCCAAGTCAAGGCTTCGACGAACGCGATTACGCGAAAAGCAGTGATGATACGAGAGTTCATGTCGCCAATTGTCCCAAAGCAAACAGCGGGCCAGGACGACTGTGACAGAAGTCGCGGCGGCGCAGTGCACGGCGGTGATGTTTTCACGATGCCTCGAGTCCGCCGAGCGCAGGGGTGCGTTGCGACGGAGCGCGCGGCTTGGCGGGGACTGGACTACCGGGTAAACCCTCGGCAGGCACTGGTCGGTTGGGACTGCCCCGAGTTTGGTCTGAGCGTGATCCACGGCATCGAAGGCTTCGCACTGATTCAAGGTGGTAAGCGCATCGTAAGGAAGGGCAAGGTCCGATAGAGCTGATCTGGTCGTAGCGTCAGACAGATGTCCGGATCTGTCTTCGATCTCATTTTGCTTGGATTTCTCGGTGGATTGATCGCCGGGATTTCGCCATGTGTGTTGCCCATGCTGCCGGTGTTGTTCTTCGCCGGCGGTTCGCCAGGGGCAGCGGCAGGTCAAAAGGTGCTGTCCAACGCAGCATCGCCGGCAGCAGTGTCGCCAGCAGCAGCAGAGGCAGCAGCAGCATCGCCGGCAGCAGCAGAGGCAGCATCAACATCGTCGGCAGCAGCGCAGCAGGTTGACACCCAGCAACTCAAGGAGCCAGCGCCGAAGGCAAATCTCAGCAGCCGTCCGCTCTGGTTGATTGCCGGGCTGGTGCTGAGTTTCTGCCTACTGACTTTGACCGGCACCTTGATCATCAACCAGCTCGGTGTGCCGGCAAGTTGGCTCCGCTACCTCGCTCTGACGGTGTTATTTCTGGTCGGGCTCGGCATGCTGGTGCCCAGATTCGGCGAACTGCTCGCCAGACCGTTCTACCGACTCCCGAAGATTCGAACGGCCCCGGAGCGACCACTCCTGCTCGGGCTCGCGTTGGGCACCCTCTTCGTACCCTGCGCCGGGCCCGTTCTGGCCGCGATCGCGATTGCCGGGTCGGCCGGTCAGGTCAGCACCAATGTCATCGTCCTGACCGCTTCATTCGCCCTGGGGATGGCGCTCCCGTTGCTGGGTTTTGCGATCGGCGGCGCGAAGGTCGGCGCCCGAGTTGCGGCCTACCAGAAGCGCGCCAGAACATTTCGGGCCGTCGGGGGCGCAGCCACGGTCGCACTGGCGCTGGCGCTGGCCTTCAATTTGACGGCGGTGCTGACCCAGGTCCCGGACTACACGAAGGATCTGCGGGCGCAGGTCGAGGAGAACCCCGCAGCGCAGCAGGCACTCAAGGATCTGACGCTGAGCGAGGTGGCGGTAGATGTGCAGAACTGTCCTTCCGGCGGCTCCAATTCCGCCAACTGTGGTCCGGCACCGGCCTTCGAGGGCATCACCGGATGGCTCAACACCGATCAACCTGTGACCCTCGAATCCCTGAACGGGAAAGTGGTGCTGGTTAACTTCTGGACCTTCGCCTGTATCAACTGTCAGCGGGTTGTCCCGCACGTGACTGCCTGGGACCGCCTCTATGCCGAGTACGGCCTCCAGGTAATCGGGATTCACACTCCGGAATTCGCCTATGAACACGAAACTGACCGGGTTGCCGATGCCATCACGGAGATGAATATCAACTATCCGGTCGGCCAGGACAACAACTCCGACACCTGGCGTAATTACGGCAACCATTATTGGCCGGCACTGTATTTTGTGGACGCGCAGGGCAATCTTCGGCATACAAAATTTGGTGAGGGTGACTACGCCGAGTCCGAACAGGTGATCAGGGCGCTGCTCAAGGCAGCCGATCCGGCGATCACCCTGCCGCCTCCGCTGGAACCGAGTTCGGCGTAACCATGGATTTTCATTCTCTGGTTGGCATCTGCGCGGACGACCTGGCTGGTCACAACCGAGATTACCCAGTGAGTCGACCGCCTCGCCCAGACCTCTGGTCAGCGCATCCAGCCCGGATAGTTCTTACACCACAATGGTATTCGTCTCTTCAGCTCGCACTGCTGCCGATATTCGGCCAACAGGAGCCCCTCTCACCTCCATGCCGTGCTACCAGTGGCGAGAAGTATTTGCAAACCTGGTGAACCAGTTGTGTTTCCAACTGTAGGACGTCCCAGTAGTGGGGCCGAAAGCTATTTTTCGACCGTGTCGAACGGAGGTGTCGAGCGGTCATTTCGGCGAAAGATGGGGATAGGTGTCGACGAGTAGGTGCGGGACCGCTATAGTCGCCATAGGTCATGAGTGCCAGCGACAAGCCCCGGCTCGCTGGACGGCAACCCTCCACACGCGGTGGGGTGCCCCGGGTGATGACCGGGCCATCGGCAGAATATGCCGATGGCAAGCGCGGCCTGTCGACCGGCAGGCCCAGTTGTCGCCGTGAAGGAGCGCCGCTGTGTGTTGTCGAATGTGCCGCTGTAGCTAGGTCTCTCGGCCTGCCCAACTGAACGCTGTTGATGGCGTTGCCGACCCTGATTCCGGTCAGGATCGTGATTCCGCCCAGTTCTCGGGCATCCGCACAGACCCTTTCCGCCTGAATTGCCAGCTCCTGTGGCGCTCGTCCGATGAGACGACCGGCCACCGGCGCTGTGTTCACCCCCAAACCAAAAATTCTGGAGATATCCATGAGCGACAACTGGTCTTTCGAAACCCGCCAGATCCACGCCGGGCAAGCCCCCGACCCGACCACCAAGGCACGGGCACTACCCATCTACCAAACCACCTCTTTTGCCTTCGATTCGTCGGCTCACGGACGCAAACTCTTTGCGCTGGAAGAACTTGGCAACATCTATACCCGCATCCACAACCCCACCCAGGATGCCGTCGAACAGAAAATATCCGCTCTCGAAGGGGGCGTCGGCGCCCTTCTCACAGCCTCCGGCCAGGCCGCCGAAACGCTCGCCATCCTGGCTCTGGCCGAGGCCGGCGACCACATCGTGGCCTCGCCTCGTCTGTACGGCGGAACCTACAACCTGTTCCACTACACGCTGCCCAAGTTCGGCATCACGGTCGGGTTTGTCGAAGACCCGGACGATCTGGATTCGTGGCAGCAGGCCGTCCGCCCGAACACCAAGGCGTTCTACGCCGAGTCACTCTCCAACCCGAAACTTGACATCCTCGACATCGAAGGTGTTTCGGGCGTGGCCCATGCCAACGGTGTGCCGTTAATCGTGGACAACACCATCCCCACGCCATATCTCATCCGCCCGTTCGAGCATGGTGCGGATATCGTCGTGCACTCCACCACCAAGTACCTGAGTGGCCACGGCATCGCCATGGGCGGCGCCATTGTTGATTCCGGTAACTTCGACTGGACCGCGGACCCGGACAAGTTCCCCGGTTTCAACAACCCGGACCCCAGCTACAACAACCTGACCTGGGGCACCGATCTTGGCCCGAACGGACTTTTCGGCGTCAATGTGTCCTACATCTTCAAGACCCGGCTGCAATTAATGCGCGATCTCGGCCCGGCGACCACCCCGCTGAATGC
>JBBSUU010000221.1:0-5510 GCA_038234115.1 Mycobacteriales bacterium | reverse complement strand
CCGGAGTCACCGCCGAAATGTCCTGGGAGGCAGGCGGAGTCCGACCGCTGTATGTCGACATCAACCACCCCGCAACGAAGGTGACAGCCGGAGCGCTCAGCCAGGCCTTCGACAACAAGCCGGTGCTCTACACCAGGGCGGGAGGGTCGGGTCCGGAGGCCGAATTGGCCGAAGCCATGGGCGCCCCCCTGGTGTTCATCGGGGTCATGACCGACGACGACCAGATCCATGCGCCGAATGAAAGTACGGCGGTGGACAGGCTGATGCGTGGCTGCGAGGCTATCGCACACCTGTGGCGCGATCTCGGTGCGTTGGGCAAGGCCGGGCTCGCCGGTCAAGCAGAAGTGCAGTAGGGCAGAAGTGCAGTAGGGGAGAAGTGCGATAGGTAGCGCCCCGCCTACCTCCGGGCGGGCTTTGGGTATGTCATGATCCGAACATGGGCAGGCACGGCGGAAAGAAGCGGCGGTTCAATCCGCTCATCATTGGTCTGAGCCTGGCAGCGCTCGTCCTGGTGGTCGGGCTGGGCTCGTGGTGGTGGAGTTTGCGCACCGCAACAGATCCGGTTTCCGCTGACCCGGTGCAGGCCTACGCCACCGTGACAGAGAGCGGACCGTGCACGGCGGCGGGGTCGACAACCACCGTGGATATGAACACCGAGACCGGCATCGTCAGCGCCAATCTGAAGATATGTGGCTACCGCGTTGATCAGTCAATCTTGGTCGAGTATCTACGGTCGGACCCCACGCAGGCGCGGGTATACGGAACTTCGACGGCCCCGGCATCTTCCGTCGTTCAAAAACTGCTGCCGATCGCCATTTTGTTGCTCGGCGTCATCGCTGCGGGCGCGGCGTTGGCAATGCTGCGGGAACGGCGTAAACCCCGCTCCACCGCGAACCCGGTCACGATGGCCGAACTCCGCGCCGCCCGGTTGAACGCACTGGCCGCCACCGCTCCGGCGGCATCGGAAACGGTACTTGACCCGGCAATGCAAACGGTTGCGCCAGAAGCTGAAACCGAGACCGGTACCCCGTCGGCGGTCGGAGCCGATGATCACGACCAGTACGCGCCGGTGGCCGGGTCCGAGCCCGCACCGCGCTCAACAGCGGAAGGCAATGACGTTGCCGCCCAACACGTGAACTTGGAAAAAACAGCTGCGCCATCAGCAGCGGTGACCGGATACGACGATGACCTGTTCGGCGCCGGCGACCCCGCGGGTCACCACGGTCGCTGAGTCGCAATGCCGGCCGGCGCAGGGCGCGGGAGGCCCTGCCATCGGCGCGGTTAGGGTGGAACGGTGAGCCCTACTGGAACCAAGACGATAAAAACCGCCCGCATTCCGCAAGCCGATTATCCGATCTCGCGGTTTACCCTGGCCAATGGCCTACGAGTGGTGCTGGCGCCGGACCTGGCTGCCGGCGTCGTCGGGGTGGCGGTGCACTACGACGTGGGTTTTCGATCCGAGCCGGCCGGCCGCACGGGATTTGCCCATCTTTTTGAGCATCTGATGTTCCAAGGTAGCGAATCCCTGCCGAAGCTGGAGCACTTCCGCCTGGTCCAGGCTTCAGGCGGCGTCTTCAACGGATCAACGCACACGGACTACACCGACTACTTCGAGGTCCTGCCGGCGACTGCAGTCGAGCGTGGGCTATTCCTGGAAGCCGATCGGATGCGCGCCCCCAAGATCACCGCGGAGAATCTGGTGAATCAGGTTGACGTGGTCAGCGAGGAAATTCGGCTCAATGTTTTGAGTCGGCCATACGGGGGTTTTCCCTGGATCCATCTACCTCCAGTACTTTTCGATACCTTCGCCAATGCCCATGACGGCTACGGCGCCTTCGAAGATTTGCGTGCCGCTACCCTGGAGGACTGCGCAGACTTCTTTGAGAAGTACTACACCCCAGCCAATGCCGTGCTCACCGTCTGCGGCGAGTTCGACGTGGAAACAGTCACCGAGCTGGTAGGAAAGCACTTCGACGACGTGCCACACCGACCAGCTCCGGTGCGCCCGTCCTTCGCCGAACCATGGCCGGTCGGGGTTCGCGAACTCGACCGAACAGACGCGCTGGCCCCCGCTCCGGCATTCGCCATCGGTTGGCGACTTCCTGATCCGGTAGCCGACCTGCGGGCCTATCTGGCGCATGTGCTGCTGGGGTCCATCCTGTCCGAAGGCGAAGCCTCCCGGCTGCAATCGGCAGTGATCGCCAAAGCCGAACTGGCCACCGACATCTGGGCCGGTCCCGGTCTGATGGGTGGCCCACTGGATGCTCGGGATCCGGATGTTTTTGTGCTCGGCGCAATTCACCCGCTCGAGATTCCGGCTGCTGATGTCATCGCCGCCGCCGACGAGCAGATCGCGCTGCTGGCGCGCCACGGCCCCACTGCGGATGAATGTGTGCGAGCGGCAGCGCGTTTCACTGCCGGCCTTTATCGAGAGAACGACGGGATCGGCGCCCGCACCCGGTCCCTGGGATCTTTGGAGTTGCTGCACGGCCGTGCCGAACTGCTCAGTGAGATCCCGGGCATCATCGCCACCATCACCCCCACCGAAGTTGCCGCCGCCGCAAAATCTTTGGATCCACAGCGTCGCGCCATTCTGCGCATCAACCCGGAAGGACAGCGCTGATGGCCCGCGCACGCAAGATTCTGTCTCGCACCGCCGAGCAGATCGGAGTAACGAAACTCGGACCGCGTCCCATCCCGGAATTGACGCCGCCGGTCAAGAAGCGTCCGCCACGGGTATCGGAATTGACGTTGGACAATGGGCTCAAGGTGCTCGCCGTGCGACGAACCGGAACCCCGCTGATCGAAATGCGTTTGCGGATTCCGTTCGGCGGCGGCAACGCCGCCCCCGCTGCGCACGCCGCGCGGGCCGAGGTCCTGGCATCCACCGTGATGCTCGGAACCAAGAATCGTGACCGCGAGGAAGTCGATATCGAACTGGCGTCAGTTGGCGGCCACTTGGATGCCTCGGTCGATGCCCAGCGGTTGCTCCTGCACGGCTCGGTGTTGTCCACCGGGCTGACAGTGCTGCTCGAGGTGCTTTCCGATGCACTGACCGCCGCGGCCTACCGCACCAGAGATGTTGAGGGTGAACGAGACCGGCTCGTCGAACATCTCAATATCGCCGACTCGCAGCCATCGGTCATCGCTCATCGACATCTTCAAGAATTACGATTCGGCGATCATCCGGCGGCCTGGGATATGCCCAACGCCGACGATGTCGCGAACGTGACGGTCGCAATGGTCAGGGCTCTGCACCGACGGGCCGTTGTGCCTCGCGGCTCGACTTTGGTTCTGGTCGGGGACCTTTCACCGGCAAGCGTCCTCAAGGCCGTCGCCGGCGCGTTGGCGCCCTGGCAGTCGGATCGAAGCGCAAAATCGATGTCCACGCCGCCCCCCGTCCAAGCGGCCGCAGTGGCGGCGTTCGATCGGAGCGGCGCCGTGCAGTCCCAGATTCGTTTATCTGCACCGGCTGTCGGTCGCAGTCATGAGGGCTACGCGGCCCAGCAGATTGCCAACCTGATCTACGGTGGGTATTTTTCCTCCCGGTTGGTGGAAAATATCCGCGAGGACAAGGGCTACACCTACAGCGCGCGATCCACCGTCGAGTTCTGGCCAAATGCGGCAGCGCTGTCGATCGCCTTTGATACCAATACCGAGTCGACAGCTGCAGCGCTCTGGGAAACGCGTTACGAACTGGGTCGGATCGCCCTGGTGCCACCGACTTCGGTGGAAATCGAATCGGCCCGCAGCTATGCACTGGGGACCCTGGCCACCTCGCTGGCCACCTCAGCCGGATTTGCCTCGATGCTCTCGTCGCTGGCCGGTAGTGGACTGGACGTTCAATGGCTCAATGCCCACCCCGCCAGGCTGGCCGCGGTGACCGCCGAAGAGGTGCACAACATGGCAAAGGCGATTTTCGCGCCGGCCGCTTTCATGGGCGTCGTCGTTGGTGACCTGTCGGTCATCGGTGCGGCGTTGACGACCATCTCAGAGGTGACTCTGCCGTGAGTGAGAACGTACCGACAACTAGCCGACACGACGGCCGATACAGCCCCATCGGAGAGAATCTCGGTGACGAGGGCCTGGGCGAGGTGGAGTTGCCCAATCTGGCAGCAGCTTCGCTGAGTGGGGGACTGGAGTGGCTCCGGCGTCCGTTGGCACCGACGTTGTCCCGTGGCACCGCGGACCGTTCCGAAGACCTACGCGCGCCCGAACGCATTGCGTCCGGCTGGCCGACGGCGAAGATCCTGGTCGTCGATCGTGATGGCCGGGTAGCGGCCGACACCAAAGGATCCCAGGTGCGGCTGCGCTTCGCCGCCGCCGCCGATTTCGGGGCGGCGCCACCTTCCACCGCCGTCCTACTGGGTGCGGTTAAAGGAGTCGATCACTGGGCCATCCCGGGGGAGGTGCCCGCGCAACCTGCGGAGACCAACGACGGTTGGGGACGCACCGGGGGTGGTTTGCGGCAATACGGCGGCATTCTGGACGACACCGAAGCCGGGCTGCTGACGTCCGCCGTCGCGGTGCTCACCTGGCATGCGATGGCGCCGTACTGTCCACGCTGCGGCCAGGCCAATGCCCCCTCCACGGCCGGCTGGACCCGGACCTGTCCGCTGGATCACGTGGAGTTTCCGCGGACCGATCCGGCCGTCATCATGTTGGTCCATGATGGTCGGGATCGCTGCGTGCTGGCCCGCCAGCCGATTTGGCCGGCCGAACGCTTCTCGATTCTGGCCGGCTTCACCGAAGCCGGCGAGTCGTTGGAATCGACGGTGGTCCGCGAGGTCGGTGAGGAGATCGGTGTTGCCGTGACTGAAGTGACCTACCTCGGATCGCAACCCTGGCCAGTCCCGCGGTCGTTGATGATGGGATTCGCAGCCCGAGCCGAACCCGGAGCCGAACTGTCCCCGCGCGCGGGGGAGATCGAAGAGGCACACTGGGTTACCCGCGACGAGGTTCGGCGGATGTTGGCAGCCGGCGGCGGTGTCCCCGGCATGGTGCTGCCGTCCGGGGTGTCCATTGCCCGACAACTCGTCGAAGGCTGGGCGGCCGGCTGATATTTCCGCGGTGCTCACCAGGGTGAATTTTGGCCACGCTGTGGATGGATGTTCACCTGCGTCGTACAGGTGTGCGAGCATTGAGATTATGAGGACTGACGGATGAGGATTGATCCGCTCACCGGACTGGATGACGAACAGCGCGCTGCCGTGCTCGCGCCCTCCGGGCCGGTTTGCGTGTTGGCCGGCGCCGGGACCGGTAAGACCAGGACGATTACCCACCGAATTGCGCACCTGGTTTCCTCCGATGCGCACCCGGTGGAAGAGGTGCTGGCGGTAACCTTCACCACCAGAGCCGCCGGTGAACTGCGGGTTCGACTCAGAGACCTCGGGGTTCCCGGGGTGCAGGCCCGCACCTTCCACGCCGCGGCGCTTCGTCAGCTCAGATATTTCTGGCCGAAGGTGAGTGGTGAACCGGTGCGGCCCGTGGTGGAACAAAAACTCCGTCTG
>JBBSUU010000220.1:0-5572 GCA_038234115.1 Mycobacteriales bacterium | reverse complement strand
CCGACGGCGGTGCTGGTACCCCAAGAGGTCGACGAACTGTTCGGCAACCTGCGCGATCTGAAGGCCGAGGGCCTGACAATCATCTTCATCTCGCACAAACTCGATGAGGTGCGAACGATCGCTGACGAGATCACCGTTATTCGCCGCGGCACCACCGTCGGTACCGCCGACCCCAAGTCCGTGACGAACCGGCAACTTGCCGAACTCATGGTCGGGTCCGCGCTCCCGGTACCGGAACTTACGGAGTCCACCGTCACCGACCGCGCCGTGCTCTCGCTGCGCGGTGTTCGGATCGTCGGCAGCGATGGACGCGACAAACTGCATTCGATCGACCTGACCATCCACGCCGGCGAGGTATTGGGTATCGCCGGTGTGGAAGGTAACGGACAGACCGAGCTGATCGATGCCATCATGGGTATCCGGCCGATCGCTGACGGCACCATCTCGCTGGGCGAAGTAGACATCACCCATAAGTCGACGCTGGCCCGACGGCAAGCCGGCATCGGTTTTATCCCGGAGGACCGTCATCGCCAGGGTCTGTTGCTGGAGGCGACCCTCTGGGAGAACCGCATTCTCGGGCACCATACCCGCGAGCCCGCGAGCAACGGCCTGTTCATCAACAAGGCGGCATCCCGTGCCGATACCCAGCGCATCGTGGACGAGTACGACGTTCGAACCCCGGGCATCGAGGTCAAGGTCGGCTCATTGTCCGGTGGCAATCAGCAGAAACTGATCGTGGGCCGTGAAATGAGCGGTGAGCCCGTGTTGCTGATCGCTGCTCACCCCACCCGCGGCGTTGATGTCGGAGCTCAGGCCGCCATCTGGGAACACCTGCGGATGGCCCGTGCAACCGGTCTTGCGGTCCTGCTCATTTCTGCTGATCTGGAGGAATTGATCGGGATGTCGGACACTCTGTCGGTGATCCTGCGCGGCGCGTTGGTGGCCACCTACAACCCGCGCGAGGTCACTCGAGAAGACCTGGGCGCGGCCATGACCGGTGCCGGGCAGTCTGATTCGGGTGTGGTCGCCCGATGAAAAGATTCAACGCCCGTACCGTGCTACTGAGCATCGCTGCACCGGCCGGAGCCCTGCTGGTGGCCGTCATCCTGACGGCTCTCATCTTGTCCCTGAGCGGTTTCAGCCCGTTCGGCACCTTTGATGCGTTGGTGTCTGCGGTGCAAGCGCCGCGGACGTTGGTCAATACAGCCAACCTGATGGCCGGTTACTACCTGTCCGCAGTAGCGGTGGCCATCGGTTTCAAGATGAATCTGTTCAATATCGGGGTCGAGGGTCAGTACAAGCTGGCCGCGATGCTGGCCGGCGCTTTCGCCGGATCCGCTTTCGCCGCCGGGTTGCCTGATTTTCTGCGAATCCTGCTGACCATCCTGGTGGCGGCTGCTGTCGGCGCCGCCTGGTCCGGCATCGCCGGTTTCCTCAAAGTGACCAGGGGGGTCAGCGAGGTCATCTCGACGATCATGCTCAACGCTATCGCGCTGTCCATCATCGCCTATCTCATCATCCCGACGAAGCTCGGTGTGGAGGTAGGCACCCAACGTGTTCGGACCACCGCGCCGATCACTGAGGGCGGATACCTGGAAGGCTGGAAAATCGCCGGCTCCTCCTCACCCCTTTACACCACACTCATTTTGGCTGCCATCGTTGGCGTGATCTACGCCGTACTCCTCAATCGGACCGTCTTCGGTTTCACCCTGCGGGCCACCGGTCTGAACGAAACTGCAGCCGTGGCAAGTGGTGTCAACGTCAAGAAGATGATCGTTACCACCATGCTGATGTCCGGCGCGGTGGCTGGCCTGGTCGGCATGCCGCAGCTGCTCAACGGTATCGATCACGCCTACTCAGCACAGAACTTCCCCTCGGCCATCGGCTTCACCGGTATCGCCATCGCGCTTCTCGGTCGTAACCACCCGATCGGGATCGCGTTGGCCGCCGCCCTGTGGTCGGTGCTCGACGCCTCGTCCAACCAGATCCAGGCCATTGCCAAGGTACCGCTGGAAATCGTCCAGATCGTCCAGGGAATCATGGTTTTCAGTGTTGTCATCGCCTACGAGTTGGTTCGTCGGTATCGAGTTGCGGCCGAACAGCGAGCGGTGGGCCGGGCATTGGGAACGCTGCAGGCACCGGTTGCTCCGGATATGGCCACGGTGGCATCGAATGCCGTCTCGGCGCCGGAGCGTTCTGAGTCCCCAACGAAGGCTGCGCCGAACCTGAACAAGGAAGACAACTGATGACGACCGCAACGGAGTTCCTGCCGCCGGCCGCCGGCACGAAGAAGCGCAAGATCAGCGGCAAGATGTGGGTGCTGATCGCTTTGGGCGTCTGCATTCTCATTTCGATCATCCGGGTCTGGACCGGTGCCTCCACCCTCACCTCCAAGGGCTTGACCGAGGAAGCGCTGAAGGCAGCTGTACCGATTGCCCTGGCCGGGCTGGCCGGGCTGTGGTCGGAAAGGGCCGGTGTGGTCAACATCGGCCTGGAAGGAATGATGGTCTTCGGTACGTTCGGAGCCGGCTGGGCCGGGGCCAATTTCGGTCCCTGGGCTGCTGTCGGATTCGGCATCGTCCTGGGAATGGTCGGCGGCCTGCTGCACGCGTTGGCAACCATCACCTTTGGCGTCGACCACATCATTTCCGGTGTCGCGATCAACATTATCGCACCGGCCCTGACCGTGTTCCTGGCCAAGATCGTGTTTGCGACCGCAGGCGGCGGCGTCCAGCGGACCTCGGGTCAGATTGCCGATCTGCCGCGTATCACCGTCCCCGGCCTTTCGCAGTTGTTGGGAACCCTGGAGAACAAGCAATGGTTTCTGATCTCCGATGTGTCGGGCATCCTGCGCGGTCTGACCACCGACGTCTCGATCCTGACTGTCTTCACCCTCTTCCTGTTCATCGGTTCTTTCTTCATCCTGTGGCGGACCCGGTTCGGTCTCCGTGTGCGTTCTACCGGTGAAGCCCCATACGCGGCAGAGTCATTGGGTGTCAACGTGAACCGCTACAAGTACGCCGCGGTTTTGATTTCCGGTGGGTTGGCCGGTATGGCCGGCGCGTTCCTGGTGATCCGCGGGCAGTTCCAGTCCGGTCAGACCCAGGGCCGCGGTTTCATCGGTCTGGCCGCGTTGATCTTCGGTAACTACCGGCCCGGCGGAATTGCCATGGGTGCCGGACTCTTCGGTTTCACCAGCGGCGCAACAAACTACGACCCCTCCGGTGACGGGTCAGCACTGCACGCCATGTTGCTGATCATCGTGCTGGCACTCATCTTTGTTGGGGTGCTGCAGTTCCGGCGTGGCCAGAAGCTGATCGCCGGCGTGATCGCGGTGATCGCGCTGCTTGCCGGGATCTGGTTCATCACCACCGCCCGGGTGCCGGTCGAACTGGCCAATGCCACCCCGTATGTGGTGACACTGTTGGTGATGGGTCTTGCCTCGCAACGACTGCGAGTACCCAAGGCCGACGGTCTGATATATCGAAAAGGTGGGCACTGATGTCTGAATTCGACTGGGAAGCATTGCGGGCGCAGGCAATAGCGGCCGCCCAACTGGCCTACTGCCCCTATTCGGGACTGCAGGTGGGAGTGGCGGCAGTGGTGGATGACGGCCGCATCATCACCGGGTGCAATGTCGAGAACGCCTCGTACGGTTTGGGCTTGTGCGCCGAGTGCACCCTCGTCGGTCAGCTTCGGCTGGGCGGCGGCGGACGCTTGGTGGCGTTGGCCTGCCGCAGCGGGGTGGGGGATCTGCTGATGCCATGTGGTCGCTGCCGGCAGGTGATCTACGAATTCGGCGGGCCGGACCTGCTGGTTGACACGCCGTCGGGGATCAAGCCGATGACCTGGGTATTGCCCGATGCTTTCGGTCCGGAACACCTGCCGGTCTGAGCTTCTCGCTGCGGAAGTCGTCGGCCGATCGCGGTCGAGCCGTTCACAACAGACGCAGTGGAGGTCGCGGGCATCCTCGCGCCGATGGACGATGCCGCAGCGCCGGCTTCTGGGCAACTTTGGGTCTGGACCGGCGATTTGATCGTTGGTGAACCAGTCGTGACAGCTACGGCCGCCCGAAAGCGGCAAATGGATCGGTGATCCGCAGAGCGGTGTCGGCGAAGCGATAGCGGGCCGCCGGGCGTCCGCCGCTTCGACCGGTTGGGGCGGTGTCGCCGGTAGCGACCAACATTCCGCGACGGGTCAAAATCCGTTGCAGATTGGTGGCATCCACGTCATGGCCAAGAACCGCTCGATAGATTCTGGTCAACTCCGCAATGGTGAATTCGGGCGGCGCCAGGCCGAAAGCAATATTGGTGTAGGACAATTTGGCCCGCAGGCGCTCATGCGCGCGGTCCAGGATGTGCCCATGATCCAGCGCGGTGGCCGGCAACTTGTCCACCGTTTCCCACGAGGTGTCCGGTGGCAGCGACGGGGTGGCTCCGGAGGGCACCAGGCCGAGAAAGCCCACCGCCATCACGCGCTGCCTCGGGACTCGATGCGGCGCGGAGAACACGCCCAGTTGTTCCAGGTGTGAGATGCCGGACAGGTCAACCTTCTGCGCCAATTGGCGCGACATCGAGGCATCCACGTCCTCTTCGACCTGTACGCCGCCACCGGGTAACGCCCACTTGCCGGCATCGGGCCAGCGGGCACGTTGCCACAGCAGGGCTTTCAGTACGGTGAACCCGAGCTGATCGAGGCCAACAGTGAAGACGGCGGCCAACGCCTCCACCGAGGTGTCGGTCGATGTGATGCCCATAACGGTTGAGATTACGGGCTCTGGACCACCATCGTTGACCGCAGGTGCTAGCCTTCGTTGTGTTATCGACTACTAGTCGAAAACCCCACTACAGTACTTCGGCACCGCTGTCGAAGTACAGGGGAGCGAGCATCATCTCGCTGGGAAAAATCCGGAGGCACTGATGACCGCCACCCACCTCGCCGCACCGAGCTTCCACCGACCCGCCCCCGAGCTCCCGTCGGACTGGGCGGAGCAGGTTCGCGCGCTGGCCGAATCCCGCAATGCGATCATCCTGGCGCACAATTATCAGTCACCTGAGATCCAGGATGTGGCGCACCATGTCGGTGACTCACTGGCCCTGTCCCGGATCGCGGCGACCGCCGAAGAATCGACGATCGTTTTCTGTGGCGTGCACTTCATGGCCGAAACGGCCAAGATCCTCAGCCCGGAGAAGACGGTGCTGATTCCGGATGCCCGCGCCGGCTGCTCGCTGGCCGACTCGATGACGGCCGACCAACTCCGCGGCTGGAAGGCACAGTTCCCCGGCGCCAAGGTGGTGTCGTATGTGAACACCACGGCAGCGGTGAAAGCCGAAACCGATATCTGCTGCACCTCGTCCAATGCGGTCGAGGTGGTCGCCTCAATCGACCCGGACACCACGGTGCTTTTTTGCCCCGACCAGTTTCTGGGCGCGCACGTGCGACGAACACTGGGCCGCCGGAACATCGAGGTTTGGGGCGGTGAGTGCCACGTGCACGCCGGGATCAACGGCGCTCAGCTGAGTGAGTTGGCCGCCCAGAATCCAGAATCCGACCTCTATATCCACCCGGAGTG
>JBBSUU010000219.1:0-5600 GCA_038234115.1 Mycobacteriales bacterium | reverse complement strand
GACCGGTCAACGTATGCCAGGGTTTGAGCCGCTCCACGTTGATCGTGAACGGGGAATATCTGCGACCGCCGCTCTCTGATCCCGACCATTCGGGGGAGGTGATCACCGGTACGGGACCGTGCTGCGTGTCGGCGAAAGTGATGCGCTTGCCCTCGTTCTCGGAAGCCAAATCGTGCAGTAGCCGACCGGTGCGCTTTTCCAGCGTCTTGAATCCTTCGGTGGCCAGATGTCCGTTCGTGGTACCGGACAGGGCCAAAATCATCTCGCAGGCCTGAATATCGCGAAGGATATCGGGTCGCCCGTCAGCAGGGCCACCTCGGACGGTGCCGTTCTTCGCCTTCAGTTCGGCGATCTCTTGGCTCAGATCGAAAGTGACGCCCTTGGTGGTGGCGCCCAACGTGTCCAACAGGGGACCAATGGCCCGCATCATATCGCCGACAGCCGTGTAGTCACGCTCGACTTCGACAATCTTGGGCATCGTGACGCCCGGGATCGGCTCACATTCGCCGTACTTCCAATCGCGAACGCGTCCGTGCGGTGACGCCATCGCATCGGGCGTGTCGTGCGCCAGGGGAACGGCGACCACATCGGTCTGTTTACCAAGGTGGCGCACGGCCAGTTGGCTGAAGACCCGCGAGATCTGTTGCCACGCATCCCAATCGGTGCGCGATTCCCAGGGCGGCGAGATCGCCGGATTGAACGAGTTGACGAACGGATGCATGTCCGTCGTTGACAGATCGTGTTTTTCATACCAGGTGGCAGCCGGCAGCACGATGTCGGAAAGCAGCGTCGACGTCGTCATCCGGAAATCGAGCGTGGTCAGCAGATCGAGTTTGCCGATCGGCGCAACGTCATGCCACTTCACTTCTTTGGGCCGGAACCGTTCGGCGGTCTCCGTGGCGCTGACGGTGTGAGAGGTACCCAGGAGGTGGTTGTAGAAGTACTCGTTTCCCTTGGCCGAGGAACCAAACAGGTTGGACCGCCACAGGGACAGCACGCGGGGGAAGTTCTCCGGGGCATCAGGGTCCTCGGCCGCGAATTTGAGCCGCCCTGATTTCAACTCCTCAACCACATAGTCCTTGGTGGTCCGGCCTGCTTCACGAGCCTGGGCAGCAATCACCAGGGGGTTACGGTCGAAGGTCGGATATGAGGGCATCCACCCCAAGCGGGCGGACTGAGCGATGACGTCGGCGGTCGTCTTTCCGGCCAGCTGGCCCTTACCGGTCTGGGCCGTCAAAGTGTCGGCACCGAACTGGTCATAACGAAATTGGTCGGTGTGCAGATACCAATAGGCAGTCTGGATCATGTTACGAGGTGGCCGAAGCCAGTCCAGCCCGTTCGCCAACTGGGTGTAACCGGTGAGCGGGCGAACCTTCTCCTGGCCGACATAGTGCGCCCATCCGCCACCGTTGACACCTTGGCAGCCGGTGATAGTGGTCATCATCAGGAAGGTGCGATAGATGGTGTCGGAATGGAACCAGTGATTCGTACCGGCGCCCATCAGGATCATCGATCGACCCTTGGAGTCCTCGGCGTTCTGGGCGAACTCGCGGCCGATGCGTTCGGCCTGCTCCGCGGTGACACCGGTGATCTTGGCCTGCCACGCCGGCGTATACGGAGACTCGGCGTCGTCGTAGCCGCTGGGCCAGAGCCCGGGGAGCCCGGGACGGCCGACGCCATACTGCGCCAACATCAGGTCAAATACCGTGGTGACCAGTCGGCCGGCCACCCGGCGTGCCGGGACGCCGCGACGGATGACGCCCACATTGCCCTGGCCGGCATCGAAGCGGGGCAGGTCGACGGGAACACACTCATCCGCGCCGTCGATCAATGAAAGCTTGGGATCGATGTCACCCAAATCGAGATTCCACTTGCCCTCACCGGTTTCGCCGTAACGGTGGCCCAGAGTGCCTCGGGGGACGACCAGCTTGTCGGTAGTTGCATCGATCAGAACTGTTTTGAATTCCGCATTTTCCTGCTCGGTCTCGATCTCGTCGGTGAGGTCGGACGCGGTCAAGAATTTGCCTGCCGTGAAGGTGGTTTCACCAGCTGCGTCGATGGCTTCATCGAGGGTGACCAGAAAAGGTAGGTCGGTGTATTTTTTGACATAACCCGTGAAGTACGGCGTTTGGCGATTCACGTAGAATTCCTTGAGAATCACGTGTCCCATCGCCATCGCCAGTGCACCGTCGGTGCCCGGCTCTGCGGGTAGCCATTCGTCGGCGAACTTGGTGCTGTCGGCGAAGTCCGGCGAGACGACGACGACTTTCTGACCCCGATAGCGGGCCTCGACCATCCAGTGCGCGTCCGGTGTTCGGGTCACCGGGACGTTCGTGCCCCAGATCATCAGGTAAGTGGCATCCCACCAGTCGCCGGATTCGGGTACGTCGGTCTGGTCGCCGAACATCTGCGGGGAGGCGACGGGCATGTCGGCATACCAGTCGTAGAAGCTCAGCATCGACCCGCCGATCAGGTTGACGAACCGCGCTCCCGACGCATGCGAAACCATGGACATCGCCGGAATGGGCGAAAATCCTGCCACCCGGTCGGGTCCCCACTTGCGAATTGTGTGCACGTGGGCGGCCGCGACGATCTCGATGGCCTCGTCCCAGTTTGCGCGAACCAGACCGCCCTTGCCGCGGGCTCGCTTGTAGCGGGCCGACCGCTCCGGGTCTTCGGTGATATCCGCCCAGGCGAGGACGGGGTCCGTCAGCCGGGACTTGGCTTCCCGGTACATCTCGAGCAGAACGCCGCGGATATAAGGATAACGAGTGCGGGTGGGGGAGTAGGTGTACCAGGAGAACGATGCACCACGGGGGCAGCCGCGTGGCTCATACTCCGGCTTGTCGGGCCCGGTTGTCGGGTAGTCGACTGCCTGGGTCTCCCAGGTGATGATGCCGTCCTTGACGTAGACATTCCACGAACAGGAGCCGGTGCAGTTGACGCCGTGCGTCGAGCGGACAATCTTGTCGTGGCTCCACCGGTCACGGTAGTAGGAATCACCGGTACGGCCACCGAGCTTGAGCAGGGTGCGTCCGTCGGCAGAGACAGGCTGATTCTTGGTGAAGAAGTGCCGGGTCTTGATCAAAGCATCGGTCAGCGGGCTGTTCATCGTGCCACTCATGAGAATCCCTTTCATCTGAATCGGCGACGACCAATGATGAATCCCCATGGGTCGACTTCGATGTGTGGCGGCCATGAATGACAGGGGCGCCAATTGCCCTCGGAATAGTTTCCAGCGACAGCGCGGGTGGTCCGATCACGATCGCGGGACCTGCCGTTCGACAGTCCTGAGACCCGCCCACCTCGGTGTCCACAGCCTCGGGCAACTGCGGGGTGGGCTGGGAGCGGAGGGACGGAGCAAACTTTTCGATCGTCGCGGTCATCAGGCCACCTCTTCCACCTCTTCCACGTCGCCATCGGCAGCCGATCGGTACGACCGAGCCCGGTCCACAGTGAACGTTCACGCCGTCTTCTTCCTCAACGCAGCTGAGCGCTGATCGGTGAAGTGTGCTCCTGACTTATCCGCTCCGGATTCGGCCCTCCAGTTGCGACACGGTATGGCGCAAGAGGATTACAACTCGTCAAGCAGCCTAGGCAATGGCCCACGGTGTTGGCGATGGTGGCGGTAACCAGACCAGGTTCGGTCACCAAAAACGTACACGTCGATGTTCGGTCGCGACCTGTCGGGTACCGGCCCACCGGTGAGCACCACTGACCCAAATTTCCGGGCGCACCATCAGCCGGTCGGAAGTGTCCTTCCGACCCGCTTCGGCGTGATCTCGGCAGGCCCCAGGAGTCGGGCATAGGATCGATGCGATCATGGCAGTCCCCCGGGGGTCCGTGGGAGATCCGAGGTAGCTGAAATGACGCAGCAGGACTCGTCGCACCTTTGCGGTCCCGGCGGCCGGATTCGGGGGGCAGTGCAGACCCTGAACCCGGGTTATTTCGCCCTGGTGATGGCGACCGGGATCGTGTCCGTCGCGATGGTAGACCATGGTGTGCAACCGCTATCGGTGGTGTTGTTGTGGTTGACCGGCATTGAGTATGCCATTTTGGTCGGCGCGTCCGTATGGCGGCTGGTCGCCTTCCGGGCAGCGATGCGCACCGACATCAGCGACCCCGCTCGGGCGTTCGGGTTCTTCACTTTCGTCGCGGCTACAGACGTGCTGGGCGCTCGCCTGGCCATCGACGCGCACCACCGGGCGGCGGTAGTGCTGCTCGTGGTCGGCACAGTTTCCTGGTTGATTCTTGGCTACCTGGTGCCGTGGACGGCGTTGCTGGCCCACCGACGCCGCGCGGTGCTGCGACATGCCAACGGCACCTGGTTCATCTGGGTGGTGGCCAGCCAGTCGATCGCCGTCCTGGCTGCCACTCTGGAACCGTCCGTCGATACGGGTCGTCGTGAGCTCGCCCTGCTCGCGGTGTTCTCCTGGTCGGTCGGAATCTTCCTGTACGCGGCGGCGGCGATCTTCGTGGCCGCCAGGATGCTGCTCTACCGCCTGCGCCCGGCGGACCTGACTCCCCCCTACTGGGTGTCCATGGGTGCCACCGCGATTACCGTCGTCGCCGGCGCGCGCATCGTTCAGATGGCCGATGCCCCGACCGTGACCGCCACCCGCGGCCTGATTGCCGGTGCTTCGGTCCTGTTCTGGGCGTTCGGCACCTGGCTCATCCCACCGCTTCTCGCAGCCGGCATCTGGCGGCACCTGGTCCATCGGATTCCGCTGCGCTACGAGGCGGCACTGTGGAGCGTGGTGTTTCCGCTGGGAATGTACGGCGTCGGCGGGTACTTCCTCGGCCAAGCCGATCATCTTCCCATCGTGAAGGCCATTGGTGCCGGCCAGAGTTGGATCGCCCTTGCAGTCTGGATGCTGACATTCCTCGCGATGCTGGCGCATCTGATCCGAACGCTCCTCTGGCCGACAAACCACAAACTTGACGCTGCACTTTGATATCGCTGCCCCGCCGAACCCAGAGCCAAATTTGGCCTACAGCTTGAACACCACGCGGGCGGCGATCTTGCCGGACAGCACATCGGACATGGCTTCGTTCACCTCATCCAGGGTGCGGTCGAAGATGACGACCTTGGTGCGACCCGCGGCATGCAACGCGAACACATCGGCCAGATCGTTGCGGGTGGTGACACCCGCGCAGGTGAGAGGGGCTGCCTCCCGGCAGGTCACACCGTCGGGAACTGGGCAGGCGAAAGCTGCATCGACGACCACGTAGTCGGCAAAGGTTCCATTGATGGAGTAGCCGGAGTTCTGTTGGGACTCGCACAGCATGACGAACTCCCATTCCAATGACATTTGCGGAGATGAGCGCAGGTATCTCTCACCCCATCGACCCAACTCGAGACTGTCGTCATCCGGAAGAGTCGAAGGACCCTCCTCGTCCCGACCAACCACTGCCGTGCCGATGGCAT
Source organism: Mycobacteriales bacterium (assembly GCA_038234115.1). GTDB lineage: Bacteria > Actinomycetota > Actinomycetes > Mycobacteriales > Nakamurellaceae > Nakamurella. The sequence continues at coordinate 172 of JBBSUU010000219.1, read as the reverse complement.
GTTCCGAACATGGTGCCTCGGGCCTGACCATGGTGGGAGCGCCCGCAACGTAGGCGTAGGACACTAGGTCGGCGTGGGGACATCCTCCGCCAGGGCCGCAGCAAGACCTTCGATCAGACGCGCGACGTGGGATTCATCGAAGACAAGGGGTGGTCGAATCTTCAGAACATGG
>JBBSUU010000218.1:0-5606 GCA_038234115.1 Mycobacteriales bacterium | reverse complement strand
CTCCAACAACCCAGGCGAAACACCCTGCACCACACCCTCATCCAGGTCTGACGGAGAGGGACAACGGCAATGTCGGTGCTCGGTGCTATGCCTGTACCCATGATCAGCACACGAGCCAACAGCGCCTTCGAAATTGAGCAACTCGAATCTGCACCGCCGGAATGGGTTGGCGGTCAACTTGGGCACACCAGATGGAAGAAGCGGTTCCACGGCGATCTGGCCGGCACCAGCACTGTCGAGGCAGTGATGTGCATGGTGCCGGATGGTCCAATGCTCTACGTTGCGATCGAGCGATTCGACTGCACCCTGGACGGGAAAGCTGGCACATTCCTGCTGACACACCGTGCGGTGGCCGTCGGCGAACAAAAGTCCGCCCAGTGGGTAATTGTCGATGGCTCCGGAACCGGTGAGCTCGCAGGTATCAGCGGTACCGGTGAGATCACCGACGATCACGATTTCCTGCTGGACTACCGGCTGTCATGACGGGCTACAGCTGCCATCGAACAATTAGTCGGAGGCCGTTGAATCCAGCATGGCCAGAAGCTTCTCCACCGTTCGCCGGTTGCGAGCCGTAGTCACCGCCCCGGTGGCCGTAACAACTTTCCAGAACGACGTCGGCACCTTGGTGTTCAGCACCCCAAGTGGTAGCAATTGGTAGAACGCGCGGCGGCCCTGGGCGATCAGCTCCGGCGCCAGGCTCGCCGGGTCCGGGAGTTCGATCGGCGCCAATTCCCGATCGAGAAAAACAATCACCTGCCGCGACCAGTCCTCTGCAACCGACACCATGGGATCAGCTGCCGCCGCAGCTCGAAACTCACCCTCCGACAGCACCAACACCAGGGATTGCACACCGGTCCGTTCCAGGACCGCCTTCTGGATCACCGCCGGACGGGGACTCACCGCAGATTGGAAGACCACATTGCCACTCTGCAGCAGGGTTCTTACCGACGAGAAGCCCAACTGCTCGTACACCTCTCGCAACTCGGCCATTGCGATTCGCTTCGCTTTGCCGACATTGATGCCGCGCATCAGCGCCACGTAGGACTGCATCGGGGTCAGTCATTCCTAGCCGGGCCAGTTTCAACCTCTCGGCCCAACGCGCACCAGGCCGACCATGACCCTGGGAACAGTGCGATATCGATACCGGCCGCAGCAGCGCCCAAGATGAGATGGCAGGCGGTCACACCGGAGCCGCAGGACGCCCCGGCCACAGTCCCCGGCGTGATGCCGACGTCAGCAAAGATCTGTCGTAACTCCAAAGCTGTTTTGAATCTTCCGTCAGATTGCAGCAACTCGGTGAACGGAATATTGACCGAGCCGGGGATGTGTCCGGCAACCGGGTCCATGGGCTCGACCTCGCCGCGAAACCGAGCAGCAGCCCTGGCATCAACCAGCACTGTCCCGCCACCCAAGGCGTACTCGGCCGCGCGGTCGGCATCGATTGCGCCGGCAGCTGCCCCCATCGCCCCCGTTCGCACCCGAAACCCACCCGGCACGTTCGGCGTCCCGTCCCCCGCCTTCACCCGCAGGCCGGCGGCCGCCCACGCCTGCAACCCACCGTCGAGCACCCGGACACTGCCAACACCGGACCAGCGCAGCAGCCACCAGGCACGTGCAGCTGCACTGGAGTCCCGGCCGTCGTAGACCACCACAGCGTCGCCCAAGTTGATTCCAACCCGGCGCCAGACGACCTGAAGCTCAGCTTCGTTCGGCAACGGGTGACGGCCGGCGGTGCCGTCACCCTTGGCGCCGGCCAGTTCCGCGTCCAGGTCGACGAAGAGGGCTCCCGGGATATGCCCAGAGCGGAATCCCGCCCGGTCGGAACCGGCCAAACTCCATCTGATGTCAAGTACCACCGGGGGGCGGTCACTGAGCATCTCCTCGACCAATTCATCAGCACTGACCAGCACCTGTTGCATCGGGACTCCATTCGGACAGCTCGATAAAGGACCACTGGGCATAAAAAACTATCGGTTTTCGTTGTGATCCAACGAATCCTGGGGCGGACGGCGGCTTGGTGGGCGAGTCCGGTGATCCTACGAGCCTGCCGCGCCAGCTAACATCACAGCAAGCCATGAAGGGGACATCAGAGTGAACGACCTTATCGACACGACTGAGATGTACCTGCGCACGATCTTTGAACTCGAGGAAGAGGGCATCGTCCCGCTGCGCGCGCGCATCGCGGAACGACTGATGCAGAGCGGGCCAACAGTCAGCCAGACTGTCGCCCGGATGCAGCGGGATGGCCTGTTGGTCGTCTCCGACGACCGGCATCTCGAGCTCACCGACCTGGGCCGCGATCGAGCGACCTCTGTCATGCGCAAGCACCGTCTCGCAGAACGACTGCTGTTGGATGTCATCGGATTGGATTGGCGTGAGGTTCACGTCGAAGCCTGCCGATGGGAACATGTGATGAGTGAGCAGGTAGAGCAGCGCCTTGTTCAGCTGCTCGGGCATCCCCAGGTTTCGCCGTACGGAAATCCAATTCCCGGACTCGAGCAGCTGGGGATGGAAGCCCAACCCCCGGGTGAATCCCACGCAGACTTGATCAGTGCCGAGCAGGCAGCGGAAAAGGGCGGCATGTACGAGGTTCGGCGTATCATCGAGCCGATTCAGAACATCCCCGAAGTGATGGATCGACTGTTCCGGGGTGGCATCAAACCCAAGGCTGTTCTGGAGTTCGCCACCCGCAATGACGCTCTGGTCATCATCGACGGGCCGACAACGACTGAACTTCCGCGAGACGTGGCGCGAGGAATTCAGGTCCGGGTAGCCCGCTGAGATCCCGCCAGGTGGTTCCGTCCCGAAAAGCAGCCCGACCGCAACAGCGCTCGGGCTGCTGGTCTGTCCGGGCTCGCTTGGCCGCGATCCTGGGCTTGTCGACCTGTCTGCTCCTGAGCGTCGCCGGAAGTTCGGTGGCCAATGCGTCCAGTTCTTTCAACGCGTCCAACGAGTCCAACGAGTCCAATTGGACGGCAGCCGAGGCCATCGCCGGTCTGACCGACGCGGCAATCTTCACCGTGCCCGGTTCGGTGGCGAAGCTGGATGAACCGGCCGTCCAGCAGGCTCTCGCCGGGACCCGGATCCAAGTCCTGATCCTCCCCCACAACGGCCTGGAGAGCGCGAACCGCGATATTCAGTCGGACAAATCTCGTGAGGTGCGGGACTGGGCCAGGGGGCGTGATATCACCCTGATGGTCATCGACGGCCTGCAGATCCACCTGCCTCCCCTTTACAATCTGGTGCCGACCGATTTGGGTGAGCTCCAACCAATGCTGTTACGCAATAACGTGACCTCACTTGTTCTCAGTGGCATCGATCGGTTGGTGGCGCAGGCCGCCGAGGTCGACTATGTGGACCAGCGAACGGATCCAATGCTGGAATCTGCCATCCCCGCCGACCCTGAATTGATCAGGCGGGTCGGCGATGCGCTGGCGAGCGATCGCGTCTATTCCGCGCCCGGTGTGGATCCGTCAATCACTCGCGTCCCCGGCTGGGATATCGATATCACCACCAGGGTGGCTGCCTTCCCGGTCCTCGAACCGGGCGAGCGCCTGACCGACCTGACCGCCCAACTCGCAGAGCGGTTTGCCGATGACGTCGTCATCGTCGTGCACGGCCAATGGCTCGAAGTGGCCGGGCCGCAGCAGGATTTGTTGGATGCCGCGCTGCTGGAGTTGTACGGCGAGTACTACACCGCAATCAGCGAGTGGGGTGCTCCGTTACCCGGACTCATCCGAATCTTGATCGAAAAGATCGGCGTCTGGCGATCTGGCGTTGTCGCCGATCTTGCACCTCCGGCCGCCGCCCCCGATCCGGTCAACACTATTCAACCGCTGCTGCCCTGGCTCTTTCTTCTGGTCGGTCTGTCGATCGCGGCGATCGTAGCGGCCGGGTTGCGGGCACGGCAGATCAGGGCCCGGACCGGGAAGAGCAGAGATCAACACGACTTTGATCGGGCATCAGCGGAAATGGCGGTGATCGCCCGGCGACTGCAGCTGGCCGATGACAAGCGGTCCGGTCAGCTGTCGAAGGCCGCCACCGCAGAACTGGCCCGCGCCGCCGAACGATATCGGACAGCTCGAGACATTCTTCAGCGCAAGGGTTCAGCCAAAGTCGCACGTGAGGCACTGTCAACTGCAGCCCAGCGGCTCACTGCGGCCGGCGTTCCCGTTCACGCCAACGGAGAATCTGATCCGGACGAGGCTGCTCGGTGATGGCCAGGCGGAATTCAACATCTGCTGAGCGAAAGCGGCTCGCGGCCCAACGCACCACACAGCGGACCTCGGCCAAGGCAGCCCGACAAACCGCTTTGACTCGACGTACCGCATCCGAGCAATCAGCTCGCACCCGTCGCCGTTGGGGAAGATTCGGCATCGTGGTCGCTGTGGCGGCGCTGTTGGCCCTGCTCTGGCCGCAGGTTTCGGTGCTGTTCTCGCCGGCCAGGTCGGCGATCGATGTGCTCCGAGGCGACTCGGTTTACCTAGAACCAGGCGTCACCGGAGTGGACGCAGCCGAGATCCGCGGGGTTATCGGTACCCGCCCGATCATTGCCGTGGTGGTGAACGAGGGGGGCGAGTTGGACGCAGAACGAGCGGCGGTCTGTGCGGATGTGGCCGACTATTTCGATGATGTCATCGTGGTGGTAATCGTGGGCGATGAATGGCAACGCGGTTGTCAGGGCCAGGATGACAAGCTCGGCGAGGTTGCCACTATCGATGACATGGATATCACTTTGTGGGTGGTCGCCTACCCACGCCTGACTCAATTTCTGAAGGGCGATCCAACCGCGCAGGTCGAGCAGTTGGCCCTGTTGTACGACAAGTTGGTGCGCGGGGATGACCTGCGCGAGCAAGTCCGGACTTTCGAAGCCGGACCCACCAGGTATGTCCTGGCCAGTGTGGTGGCCGGCGTCGTCATCACGGCCGGTGTCGTCGGCTACCTGCTGCTCCGTCGAGTGGTCGGCAGCCAGGTTCGAAGACGGGATCGACGGTCCGGGTGGATCGGTCGTCGCGATGATCTCGACCTCGAACTGAGCGAGATCGGTCTACAGATCGTGCGTGCCGCTCCGGCAGATCCACGCGCTCCGGATAGGACAACGCGCCGAATTGCCGGGATGGCGCCGCAGTATCTGGCCGCCCTGTCGGACCTGGCGGCAGCCGAACCGGGATCGGACCTGAGTGGTCTGGCTGATCGGGTGGCGGCGCTACAGCAGATTTCCGTCCTGCTATCGGCCGACCGAAAGTGATCTGGGTCTGGGCGGCGGGAGTTGCGGTACTGGCCGCCGGTGCGGTGGTACCGGCCGTCCTTTCCGCCCGCGGCCGTTCCGCTGGCACGGCCGACCAATTGGACCGCGCGCGGTCGATGGTTTCGGAATTGGAAACCGCCATAGACACCACCCCCGGCACAACCTCGCCGCAGGCGGCGGCGCACCGATGCCTACTCCTGGCCGGCGCTGCCCTGGGCGCTGACTCCGGGACCGCAGTGACGGCCGCCGACTGCCGCCGATCGATCCAGTGGAGCCGAAAAGGCCTACGGGTCTTGAAATGAGCGGCCCCGTACCGCAGTTTCCCCCAGCGGCCACTGATTGCGACTACCGCAAACGG
>JBBSUU010000217.1:0-5608 GCA_038234115.1 Mycobacteriales bacterium | reverse complement strand
TCACCGAAGCCGCCACTCTGGTCGGCCAACCGGCAACACTGCAATACCCGGCCGATTCCATCGCGGCCGAACTACCGAATTCGGCATTCAGTCGCATCGATTCCGCCCGCGCCGGTTTTGCCGCACTGGAAGCAGCCTTCGCCGCCCCGGCGCCTACCGGCACCACCGCCGCCGCCGTCGGACCCAGCGCACCCAAAGGACTGTTCAAGCCTTTGCTTGATGGGTTGTACCGGCAGGCAGCGGGCGGATTGCGGGACCGCCCCGAGCTCGCCGCGGCCATGACTGCCCCGTTGCTGTACGAGGCAGTCGCCATCCAGGCCAAGGTGTATATCGTCAAACCAATCGGTTCTGTCACCCTGACCTCTGGCGAGACTCCGCTTCCACTGTCGATACGCAACGAGTTTCCATTCCCCGTCCAGGTGCGCGTTCGGATCGACGCCCTGGACGCCAGTCGGGCCGGCATGACCCTCGGGCCGGAACAGGTCTATGTGGTCCCCGCCAGCAACGGCTCCGGTCTGCAGGTGCAAATCCCGCTTGACATCACCACCTCCGGCAAATCCACCGTGCGCGCTGAGCTGGTCGGGCCGACCGGCGAGAGCTGGGGACCGTCGGTGGCTTTTCAATTGACCTCCACGGCATTCGGCACCTTCACCCTCTGGATGATCGCCGGTGCGGCTGCGGTGCTGGTGTTCTCCCTGGCCATGCGGCTTCGTCGCCGTTGGCGCGATCGTCACGACCGGGCGGCCAGACAGGCCAGGAATGCACTTCTGACCAGCGCCCCCATCTCTGGGACCACCACCATTTCCGAGTCCGGCTCCGATCCCGGCGTATCCGATACTGAAAACCCGGAAAGCGGGCAGCCATGAGCCGGCCGCTGGAACCCCGCCCCGGTCGGCACGCCGACGACGCTCCTACCATCATCATGGCGCCGATTCCGCCGTCCTTTGCCGCCACCTTCACGATGGACGGCGCGGCACCCTCGGAGTACCTGGAGATCGCCACCGCCGAGACTCAATTCATCCCACGGATCACGGCTCCGATCAAGGAGGATCTGCCCGAGCGCGTTGGCCGGCATCCTGCGCCCGGCCAGATCATGGGCGACTCGCTGCCACCCCACACCCAACAGCCGGATCGGGTCCGTGACCAGCACCCATCCGGAACCATATCCGGGCACTCCTTGGCAACCCCGACAGCAAGTCCGGCCGACCCGGCGCAGCAGCAAACTGCCCGCAAATCTGCGGGGGTACTACGCGCCGGTTCCCTGATGGCGGTCGCCGCGGTCGCAAGCCGACTGACCGGGTTCGTGGTCAAGATAGTGATTGCCGCCGCCATCGGATTCGGGGTCATCAACGACTCCTATTCGCTCGCGAACACACTCCCCAACATCGTCTTCGAATTACTGATCGGCGGTGTCCTCACCTCGGTGGCCATTCCGCTGCTGACCCGGGCCCAGCGCACGGACCCGGATGGCGGCTTGGAATACACCCAGCGGCTGATGACGCTGGCGCTGGCCGGACTGCTCACCGCCACTGTCCTGGCAGTGGCAGCCGCACCACTTTTGACCAGGCTTTATCTCTCCGATGGCAGCGGCGCGGATCCGGAGTTGGCCACCAGTCTGGCCTACTTGCTGCTCCCACAGATTTTCTTCTACGGCATGGCCGCCCTGTTCGGCGCCATCCTCAACACGAAGGAACGATTCGGGGCCCCCGCCTGGGCGCCGGTGGTGAACAACCTGCTGGTCATCGGCGTCGGCATCGCCATTATGGTGCTCCCGGGCGGCATCAACAGCTCCGGGGCCAAGGAGCTGAGCAGCACTCAATTCCTGGTGCTCGGTGTTGGAACCACCCTGGGAATCATCGCGCAAGCGGCAATTCTGCTGCCATCCCTGCGCACATCAGGGTTCCGGTTCAAGCTCCGCTTCGGCTGGGACAAACGAATCGGTGAAGCCGGCGCGCTCGCCGGCTGGGCCGTTGCCTACGTCCTGGTCTCCCAGATCGGCTACATCGTCCTGACCAATCTGCTCAGCGACGACAACGGCGGACTGTCCAGCTTCGCCACCGCCTCGCTGCTGTTCCAGATGCCCTACGGCATCCTCGGCGTCTCCATCCTGACAGCCGTGATGCCCCGGATGAGCCGGCACGCAGCCGCCGGCGACATGATCGCGGTCAAGGACGACGTTTCGTTGGCCCACCGCTTGTCGACGGTGGCGCTGCTTCCGATCACGGCGGTGTTCCTGGCGCTGGGTGCGGCGGTCGGCGTCGTCACCTTCGGGATGAAGGCGGACAATTTCGATGCCGCCATCCGGATCGGCATTACCTGCGGCGCGTTGGCCCTCGGTCTGCTACCGCTGGCGATGTCGTTGATCCAGATGCGGGTTTTCTACGCCATGAAGGATGGTCGTACTCCGGTCATCATCAATGCGATCATGGTGGCCGTTCGGATCCCGCTGCTGATCCTGGCCAGCAACCTCGACGGCAACGCCCTACTGCCCGGTCTGGCGTTGGCAACGGCAGCTTCCTACCTGGTGGGTGCTGTCGTGGGTGAGTTGTGGCTCCGGGCCCGCTTCGGGCCGATGGGCACCCCCCGGGTGCTGATCACGATCGGCAAGATGTTCTTCGCCTCGGTGATCGGGGGAGGGGCGGCCTGGGTCGTGGTGCACCAACTCTGGGACGGCACCCCGGAGCGCTATTTGGAGGCCCTGCTCCAACTCGCGCTCGGTGGGTTCATCGGCCTCGGGGTCACCTTCGCCGTGGCGTTGCTGGTCCGGGTTCGTGAATTCGCTCCGGTAACAGCAAAAATCCTCCGTCTCATCGGTCGAGGGGCACAGATTGCCACTGACCCCGGTAGCGTGACGCTGTCTGCATCTACTCCCCAGGTGGCGGCAGCGGTGTCTGATGTCCCCTTGATCGGGGCGGCATCGCAGCGTTATCCGGCACCGCAATCCCACCCAACACAGCAGAGCATTCCGACCAGAGAGCAGGTGACCAACACAGTGAGTGGCGACGGTTCGACCACGGGAGCGCAAGATCCCGCCCTGAATTCGCCGACACTGGCGGTCACCCCAGGTACTCCAACGGCGAGCGACCAGGCTGCCAGCATCCCGAGCCCCGCCAACGCAGCCACCGGCAATTCCAGCGCTGGCAATTCCAGCGCCAGCAATTCCAGCGCCGGCAATTCCAGCGCCAGCAATTCCAGCCCCAGCCACGCGGCCCCCGACAACGCGCCGCCGAGCCGCCCCAGGGCGACCACACCGCGCCACACCGCGGTAGAGTCCGGCGAACCCCCCACTGCGTTGACCCCGGGGTCCATGATCGGCGGCAGATATCGCCTGGTCAACCTCGTTGCCGTCGACGCCTCCGGGCATCGATTCTGGCGGGCCAAAGACACCGTTTTACCTCGCGATATGGCGATCACGCTGTTGCCGGAAGGCCCCAACACCAGTGCCACCGTCGCTCGCACCCTGCGCGCCGGTCGCCTGCACCACATCGGCTTGCCCCAGACGCTGGATCTGGGTACCGAACGTGGCCAGTCCTATGTGGTGGGGCAATGGGTGGATGGTGCAACGCTGACCGATCTGCTGGCTGGTGGGCCGTTGGAGGGCGAAGTAGCCAGTTCCATCACCGCCAAAATTGCCGACGCGGTCGCCGAGGCACACCGCAATGGCATTTCACTCGGTGCCATCCACCCATCCCTGGTGCGAGTCAACTTCGACGGCCAGGTGCGTTTGAGTCACGTCATCGCCCACGCCGGAGCCACCCCTGACCAGGACATTCGGGCTATTGGCGGACTGCTCTACCTGATGCTGACCGGGACTTGGCCGTTGCCCCAGTCGGGGATGTCCCCACCACTGCCGCCGGCTCCGACCAGCGGCGGCCGTGAGCTACCGGCATCTGACGTTCGGGCCGGAGCACCCGCGGCGCTGGCCGCGCTGGCCGAGCGCACCCTGCACCCCGAAGGCCAGCATGGCGTTCGATCGCCCGGAGCGATCGCAGCACTGCTGCACGGCACCACCACTCCCGAGCAGTCCCGCGCAGCCGAGAACGCCTTGCCGGCTACAGCTGTTTCAACCGCTGACGTTGCTGAACGCAGGCTACGCAATGAGCGGCGGATCAAACTGTCCGTTGCGGGGTTGATGCTTCTGGCGCTGACGGTTTTGTTGGCCATCGTCGTCAGCAGTGTCGTCAAACAGGCCGTGGCCAGCGTCGAGGACCCGATTCCCCTGGATTCCCCGGTCAACGAAGCTCAGAGCAATACCGGAGTCCCGACCACTGCCGGCGAGCCGAGCACCATCAGCAGCGAGAGTGTGACCACAGATGTAACCAGCGCAGAAGCACCTACCACCGCCGCTGTCGCAGCACCCGTACCGGTAGCCGTCCCCATCATCAGAGGTCAGGTCTACGACCCCCAGGGTGATGGCAACAAGGACTACACGGCGCTGGTTGATCGAGCCTGGGATGGCGATCCGACCACGTCCTGGAAGACCTACAGCTACAAGCAGAACTTCGCACCGCCGCCTGCCTTCAAGCAGGGCGTCGGATTGCTGATCGAGCTTGATCGCGCTGTCAGCCCCTCGCAGGTGATCGTGACGGTGCCACCCAGACAGGGCGGGATCAAGGTGGCCATCATTGCCTCCGACGGCAACGTCAACCTTCCGTTGGCCAAGCAGCAGGTACTCGCGACCTCGGATGTGGGTGACTCACCGGCGGCGATCAATTTGACCGGCGCTCCGAGCTCGAAATTCCTGATCGTCCAGATCGTCGGGCTTATCGGGTCGGCGGGTGACTTTCAAGGACAACTCGGTGAGATCCAGGTTCTGGCACCGCCAGCCGGCTAGGTAAATGGTGCAGCCGTTGGCGTCCGGACCCAGCGACCAGCAACTGCTGGCTGCTCACGTTACAGGGGATCCACGCGCCTTCACCGAGTTGGTCAACCGCCACCGGGAACGGATGTGGGCCGTCGCGATCCGGACGATGCGGGATCCGGAGGACGCCGCGGATGCTCTTCAGGACGCATTTATTTCCGCTTTCCGGGCGGCGGACAAGTTTCGTGGTGATTCAGCCGTCACCACGTGGCTGCACCGAATCGTGGTGAATGCGTGTCTGGATCGGATTCGCCGCAAACAGGTGCGCGCAACTGTTCCGCTTCCTGAGGACGGATATCAAGAGGTCGCGGCCCCGCAGGATGACTACGCTGCCCGTGATCTCCGGATGGATCTCACTCGCGCGTTGGATGGGCTCCCCGAAGATCAGCGGGTCGCGATTGTGCTGGTCGACGTCCAGGGTTATTCGATCGCAGACGCGGCTCAGGCGCTACAGGTGGCCGACGGCACGGTCAAGAGTCGCTGTGCCAGGGGCCGAGCCAAACTCGCAGGTCAGCTGGGATATCTGCGAGAGGGAGGCAAACCATCTGGCGATGGCACCAAAGTTTTTCCGGTTGGCCGGAACCTTTCCGGACGCGAACGCGTCGAACCTGCTGATGCGGTGAATTCTGTCCCGTATTTCCCGGCTGCCCGGCCAATCGACCTCGCCGCCAACAGCTCGGCCCCGCAACCACCCGTGATCGGAGGTGAACAGCAATGAGCGATGCGCCCGAGCCGACTGTTCCCCCG
>JBBSUU010000216.1:0-5611 GCA_038234115.1 Mycobacteriales bacterium | reverse complement strand
GCAGATGGTCAAGGGCGGTCTCGAGGCCATCTATCTTTCCGGCTGGCAGGTTGCTGCCGATGCCAACCTGTCCGGCCAGACCTACCCGGATCAGAGCCTGTACCCGGCAAACTCGGTGCCGGCCGTCGTCCGGCGGATCAACAACGCACTGTTGCGCGCGGACCAGATCTCCCTGTCTGACGGTGAGACCGAAGATTATCTGGACTATCTGGTGCCGATCGTTGCTGATGCCGAGGCTGGTTTCGGCGGCCCGTTGAACGCCTACGAGTTGATGAAATCGATGATCGCCGCCGGCGCCGCGGCCGTGCACTGGGAGGATCAGCTGGCCTCGGAAAAGAAGTGTGGCCACCTCGGCGGCAAGGTGCTGGTGCCCACTGCGCAGCACATTCGAACTCTGAACGCTGCCCGACTGGCTGCCGATACCTCTGGCGTCCCGACGCTGGTGGTGGCTCGGACCGATGCGCTGGCTGCCGACCTGCTGACCAGTGACGTCGACGAGATCGACCAGCCATTCGTCACCGGCGAGCGAACGCCAGAAGGTTTCTTCCGGGTGCGCAACGGTATCGAGCCGGTGTTGGCTCGCGCGAAGGCCTATGCCCCGTACGCCGATCTGATCTGGGTGGAGACCGGCAAACCGGACCTGGGGCTGGCACGCGAATTCGCCACCGAGCTGCACAAGGCCTTCCCGAACCAGAAGTTGGCGTACAACTGCTCACCTTCTTTCAACTGGAAGGCCTCGCTATCCGACAGCGAAATCGCCTCTTTCCAGGAGGAACTCGGCGATCTGGGTTATGCCTTCCAGTTCATCACGTTGGCCGGTTTCCACGCCCTGAACAATTCGATGTTCGAGCTGGCCCACGGTTACGCCCGCGATGGCATGACGTCCTATGTGAAGTTGCAGCAGGCCGAATTCGCCAACGAGTCCCTCGGCTACACCGCGATCAAGCACCAGGCCGAGGTTGGCACCGGGTACTTCGACAAGATCGCGACCGCGCTGAACCCGTACAGCTCCACCACCGCGTTGGCCGGCTCCACCGAGGCCGAGCAATTCCACTAAAACCGCACCTGCGATAAAGAAATGATCTGGGAGACCCATCATGAGCACTCCATTGACCATCCGCGGTGAGATGCATCCTCGCTTCGAGGAGATCCTTACTCCGCCAGCCCTTGCCTTCGTCGGCGCCCTCAATAGCGCCTTCGCCGGGCGCCGCATCGAACTGTTGGCCGATCGCCGCGATCTTCAGCGGCGAATCAATGAGGGCGAGCCGCTGGACTTTGCTGTCGAGACCTGTCATATCCGAGCTCTGGGCACCTGGCAGGTCGCGGCTCCGGCGCCTGGCCTGGCTGATCGTCGAGTGGAGATCACCGGGCCACCCACCACAGAGATGATCAACCGAGCAATGGACTCCGGGGCGAAGGTCTGGATGGCAGATTTCGAAGATGCCACCGCCCCGACGTGGTTCAACGTCATCGACGGCCAGTTGAACGTTCGAGATGCAATTGGCCGAGAAGGGTTTGCCGGCCGGCCCACCGTAATGACACGTCCGCGCGGATGGCATCTGGTGGAAAAGCACCTGACCGCCAATGGGCACGGGATCTCGGCATCGTTGGTGGACTTCGGTCTCTATTTCTTTCACAACGCAGCCAACCTGATTGCGGCCGGCGCTGGGCCGTACTTCTACCTGCCCAAGCTGGAGTCCTATTTGGAAGCTCGGTTGTGGAACGACGTTTTCGTGATGGCGCAGAATCTGCTCGACATCCCGCTGGGTACGATCCGGGCCACAGTTTTGATCGAAACTTTCACCGCTGCATTCCAAATGGACGAGATCCTGTACGAGCTGCGCAAGCACTCGGCCGGACTCAATGCCGGCCAGTGGGACTACATCTTCAGCTATATCCGCAACTTTGCCTACCGCGGACCGGACCATGTGTTGCCGGATCGGTCCTGCATCACGATGACCACGCCGTTCATGCGGGCATTCACCGAACTGCTGGTGAGTACCTGCCATCGCCGCGGCGCCCACGCCATCGGTGGCATGGCCGCCTTTGTGCCTACCAAGCACGATGCGGATGCGTTCCGGCTATCGATGGCAAAGGTCAAGTCCGACAAGGACCGTGAAGCCGGCGACGGCTTTGACGGCACCTGGGTTGCCCACCAGGATTTGGTGCCGACTTGTTTCAGCTCCTTCGATGCGGTGCTGGCCGGCCGGCCGAATCAGTTGGAACGCCGGCGCCCAGAGGTGTCTGTCTCGGCCGCCGACCTGCAGTCCCTGGCGGGGGTTTCGGGCGACATCACCATGCAGGGACTCGTTACCAACATCTCGGTGTCATTGCGCTACCTGGCAGCCTGGGTCGGTGGGACCGGCTCGGTGGCGATTGAGGGTTTCCTGGAAGATGCTGCCACGGCTGAGATCTCGCGAATCCAGATCTGGCAGTGGATTGCCGGCGGCTCCCGACTGGCCGAAGGACCAACCGTGACGGTGGAACTGGTGACGCGCTTGATGAATGCGGAACTGGCGCGCCTCGAACGGGTCGCTTCGCAATCCGGCGAGGACGCCTACGCCGAACTGCGAAATCTGACCGCAGCCCGCCAGATCTTCACCGAAATCGCCTTGGAGGAGAGGTGTTTGGCATTCTTTACACCCATCGCCTATGCCAACTACCTGGTTGCCGGGCGACCGATCGCCCCGCCTACCCCGGCCGGCGACCGGGTCATGTCGCCGATGCCGGTTCGGGAGTTGGCCGCCGTCTAGTTGCCCAGGTTTTTGCGCTGTCGGCGTTCTTGCCGGCGCAGTTGCCGTTGTTCTTTCTTGGTCTTCAGTCTGGCAGTCACGTCACCGAAGAGCGCGTAACCGGTGACGGTAACCACCGGACACCCGGGCGGACCGGTTTGGCTCAGTCCTCCCACCGAGCCAAACACACCGAAACCGGTGAGTTGAATGGTGATGTCCGGGGGCACGATGATCTCGACATCACCGAACATGGTGAAGCACTGGATCTTTGTCAGCGGCTCGGAGAAACGGGCCTCCCGCAGATCCAGCAGGTTGTCGCCGAACTGGGCGAATGTGTAGTACTTCGGCGGCACCGTCCAGGGACCATTGCGGACCGTGTCGCCGAAGAATGCAAAGTCAACCACCGATCCGTGGGCACTTCCGCCTATCCGGGTGTCCAATCCGGTCGGCCCGATGTGACTGACCTGCTCTCGGTCCAGGTCTGGGTGGACCAGCGGTCCGGCCGGAGAACGCGGGATCAGACTGGCCTGCGGCGAGATGATCTGCCGCGGATCGGGTGTCAGGTCGACCAACAACACGGCAAGCTCGGCGTAGATGGTTGCCTCGTGACAGGCTTGCGACCGCTCGGCGAATTCTACCGAGGTCAGCCGCCCGCCGGTCAGCGCCGTTGCCAGGTAGGCAGCGACCCGTTCCCGCTCCTGGGTCGACACTCTGAGCTGATCCCCGGGCGGCACAGCCGGACCGATACTTGGATCGGGTTTGCCCACACCGTCAATCGTCATGAGCCACATCCTAGGCTGCGCCGGTAACCGGCTCAGAAGCCGTTCAAGAGGTTGTACTGGGCGATGACCTGTGCATTGATGTCTTCCACGGTGTTCGAGCTGGCCTCGACCGTGTATCGACCGTTGGTGAAAACACAGGCTGTCAGATCGTTCGTCGTCGTCAAACACCGTATCCCGGGGACCTGCGACGGGCCGGTGTATTCCTGCGCATCGGGAAAATATTCCCCATACTGACGCCAGTACTCAGTCTGTAACAGCAACGCTCCGGTGTCGTCCTTGGCACGGTAGACAGCGGTCAGACCGCGCGCCACCAAGTCGATGCCGGCCGCGTTGATGGTGTCCTCATCGTCGAGGGGATTGACGAAGAAATGCTTCATACCGCGGATTCCGAACACTCGGTTCGTGGTCACGTCGGTGTTGTCGCCTGCATTGGCCGGCTGCAGCAACGTGTGGGCCAGCATGCCGTCGCGGTCCGCCGGCAGCCGATTCAGATTCTCCACCTGCGTCGGAACAAAGGAATCGCTGGCGACGATCTGGGCCTCCAACAACTTGCCCAGGGTCAGGGCCATGGATTCACCCGAGCCATCCTTGGTTTGGTTCCAGACATAGTGCACGATCGAGTTGTGCGCGAGAAACACTTCGGCACCGACACTGTCGTCGTAGGTCTGCACCTTTGCCACCGTCTGTTCATCAAATCCCGGGATCCCCACCACGTTCGTACTACCGGGTTTGGCACCGATCCCGTCGTTCAGATCCGCCGCGGCTGCCCTCGCCTGCTCGGTTGAGGGAAATGTCAAGATGGCGTTGATGACGGAATTGGCAAATCCGCTGTCGTCGGGAACGCTCTGCCGAGCGGAGGAAAACCCGCTGATCATCCCGTCTTTCTCGGCTATGCCGGGAATGGGGTCAGCCACGATGTCGACCAGAGCCGCTGGATCCTTGATGACGACTGTCCATCCCGAGCTGTCCACCGGGTAATCGGTAAGCACAAAGGTGGGAACCAAGACGTACTCGGCCAACCTGGCGCCTTCGGCAATTCGTCCGGCCTCTTCACTACCGGCCGTCGAGGCAAGCACGTTGGGAGTTGTCGGGTAGTCGCCGGAATCGGCCTGCTCCCCGGTTGATTCGTCGGTCTGCGGTATCGGGGAAATCTCCTTACTTGCCGAAGCGACAAGGCCCGACACCGCGGAATTGGTTGCGGTGCCGATGGCTGTCGAGGAGCAACCGGTCACCACGGTCAGGGCGGCAACGATCAGCATCATCGGCTTCCTCATGCCGTCCCCCTTCACTCGATGTGGGCCGTTCGGACTCGATCAGAATCCGGTCAGCATCGCGTTCTGCGCGCTGACCACTGCATCCATCTCCGATTCGGGGCTCTCCGAAGAAGATTGCCCTTCCACGACGTAGCGATCATTGGTGAAGATGCAGCGGACCGGCCCGGCGGTTTGTTGCAGGCAGCGCACGCCATCGACACCGGATTGGCTTTGGTAATCAGTCGACTCCCCCAGCAGGGCCGGGTATTGGCTCCAGTACTCATCGGCCAGAATCTTCGCTCCGGCCGCATCTTTCGCCCGATAAACCGTCGTCAATCCGGCGGCCACCAAGTCAACACCGGACGCTCGGACGGCTGGTTCGTCGAGCAGCGGATTGGCAAAGAAGTGTTTGAAACCGTTGATGCCGTAGACCTTGTTGGCATTGACGATCTTGTCCGGCGATAGCAGCGTGTGCGCCAGCATGCCGTCCCGATCGATGGGCAGCCTGGACAACTGATCCGTTGGCGTCGGGACGAAGGTATCCGAAATTGGGAACTGCGCCTTGAGGACCGTGGCGATGACCTGAGCCATCGCCTCCACCGCGTCACCCTTGGTGGAAGTCCAGACATAGTGGACCAATTGTCCGCGAGCCACGAAAACCTGCGCGCGGCCAGAGTTCATCCCGGACACCGCTGAGGCAACGATGTCACCTTCGGCTCCCGGTACCCGCACCGTTTCCGGACCGTCCGTCACCGCACCGATGACGCCGTTCATTGCCTGTGCTGCGGATTTGGCGTCATCGGCAGAACCGAAGATCAGCACCGCGAGGATGAGATTCCTACTT
>JBBSUU010000215.1:0-5637 GCA_038234115.1 Mycobacteriales bacterium | reverse complement strand
GTCACCTCACTGCTTTGCGCTATCCGGAAAAGGAAATCGTCAGCGTTGCAGCGCAGCAGGTCTGGTATGAGCCGACGAAGCCGCTGCACCCTGCTAAAGCCACCCGCGAGGCGAATCTATTGGAGTTGACGGACGTACTCGGCCGGCGAACTGTGGATACCCGCCATCTCGGTCACGTCAACGTGCGGGAAGAAAATGCCGCCGGCGCCCTGGAGGTGATGAGCCGATTCGCCATCGACCCCCGGAAGTTGATGTATCTGCCGCCGACGATGAGCCCGGTGACCACCTCGGCTCGGGCCAACTTGTTGGAGCACCCGGACGAAGCCTTCGCGACATATCGCGAAGCCGATGTGCCGCAGGTGATCTGCGAAGAGAAACACATGGGCTCACGCGCGGTGGTACTCGTCCATCGGAACCCGGCAGCGGCCGGCGCCATCTATACCCGCACGGGCCGCAGCTTCTTCAACGCCGAGTTGACCGAAAAACTCTTGGAAGAAGTCCGCACCGCCCTGAGCGGCACGGGAATCTGGGATGAGCTCGAAGCAACCTGGTTACTGCTGGATTGTGAGCTCCTTCCCTGGTCCTGCAAAACCGAGAGCCTGATCCGAGATCAGTACGCGGCCACCGGCGCGGCCGCTCGCGCCGGGCTGGCTGCATCCGTAGCCGCCCTTACATTGGCCCATGAGTCAGGTCTGGACGTCAGCGACCTGCTCGAGCGCACCCGCCGGCGGTCGGCCAACGCCGATCGGTTCACCACCGCCTACCGCCACTACATCTGGCCAACCACAGACCTGGAGGGAGTCACCCTGGCGCCGTTCCAACTTCTCGCGAGCACCCACTTCACGCACGAAACCAGAAACCATCTCTGGCATCTCGGATTCGCCGACCGGCTGGTCGAATATTCCCCCCGGTTTACCCGGACCAGGAGGCTCGTTGTTGACCTTGCCGATCCGGCAGCTGTCGAGGCCGGTGTCACCTGGTGGGAAGAGCTGACCGGCGCCGGCGGCGAAGGCATGGTGGTCAAGCCGCTGGCGAATTTCACTCTTACCCAACGCAAGGGACAGTCCCGACTGGTGCAGCCGGGCCTGAAGGTCCGTGGACCGGAATATCTCCGGATCATCTACGGCCCGGACTATCTCGAACCGGCCAACCTGGGCCGGCTGCGGCAACGCAATATCGGGCACAAGCGCTCGTTGGCACTACGCGAGTACGCCTTGGGTTTGGAATCGTTGGCCCGCGCCGTCGATGAGGAGCCACTCTGGCGAGTTCACGAGCCCGTATTCGCGCTACTGGCGCTCGAGTCCGAACCGATTGATCCCCGACTTTGAATCAGTACATCTGTTCGATTTGGGGTTATGATCGTGACCATGACCGCAGCGCTCCAGGGTTCTCTGTTCGATTGTGCAGACGAGACAACGCTGCGCCCACTCGGCCCCGCCGTTGAGCGAACCGAACTGAGTTCCGGTGCCTGGATCGACGTCCGACCCGGCTGGGTCACCGGATCCGATCTGCTCTTCGGGCAGCTCATCGAACATGTCCCCTGGTATGCCGAGCAACGCCAGATGTACGAGCGGGTGGTCGAAGTGCCGCGTCTGTTGTGTTTCTACGATGCGAACGCCACTCTGCCCGATCCGGCACTGGTGTTGGCCAAACAGGCACTGGACCACCACTACACCGCAGAACTCGGCGAATCATTCGCAACCGCCGGGCTCTGCCTGTATCGAGACGGCAAAGACAGCGTGGCCTGGCATGGGGACACCATCGGTCGCTCCAAAACCGAGGACACCATGGTGGCCATCCTTTCTCTTGGCGCTCCCCGGAATCTGCTGCTCCGACCGCGGGACCGAAGCGGTCCCACCCTGAAATATGGCTTGGGGCATGGCGACCTGATCGTCATGGGTGGCTCGTGCCAGCGAACCTGGGAGCATGCGATCCCGAAAACTGCCCGGCCGGTGGGTCCGCGCATCAGTATCCAGTTCCGTCCTCGTGGCGTCCGCTAACCTCTGCATTCATGAGCCTGAAAGTCGAGCTGGCCGAGCTCCCTGCGCAAATCGGCACCTTTGAATTTGCCTACCTGCTGACGGTCGATGACGACCAGCGCCCCAGAGCCGTCGGAGTTATCCCATCGATGGTCGACGCCGAACTGCTGTTGGGCGAGCAAGGCAACCGAACGCTGACGAATGTTACTGCCAGAGAGCAAGTTTGCTTGATCTGGCCACCCAAGGACGCCGCCGGGTATTCACTGATCGTGGATGGCAGGGCTGTCGTCAGCGGGAAATCGATCACGCTGATTCCCAGTGGCGCCGTATTGCATCGGCCGATCAAGTCGAACTGACTCAGGTCTTCTCGTCACTGCCGCCGAAGAACTTGGACCGTCGCACTCCTGGCGAATGTTGGATGTTCTCCAGGTTGTAGGTCCGTACGAACGCGACCACCATGAATGCCGTGCCCAGGATGGCTGCGGTGATCAGTAACCACCCCCAGAATCCCGGGCCGCCACCGGCCAGGGCGATCACAATGCCCAAGGCCGCCGGGCCGGCCATGAATACCCAGAGGCACCCCAGGGCCAGTCGACGGTTCTTGGCGGCGTCCTGTCGAATATCGGGTTCGCTCACCGCTGCAGGCTACAAGAAATCTGCCGCCCGTCGATGCCGCCGCGGCCCGAACCAGTGGTCGACCAGCCCTTGCTAGTGGACCAACCGGGCCTCTTTCTCCCGACTCAACCAGCGCGGCGGCCGGTCGGCCCGGACCGGGGCCGGCCCACCGATTTCGAGCATCCACTTCCATGTGTCGGCAACCGTCTCGCCGATCGGCCGGCACACCAGCCCGGCGGCGCTCGCCTTGGAGACATCTGCTTGGTGCATACTCCGGTAGAGCTCACCCGGCGGCAGCCACACCGGTAACTCGACCCACGGTTTGATGCCGGCCGCTTGGATTGCAGCCGGGTCCCGCCAGCAGAGTTCGGCTTGGGCGCCGGTGACCCGGATGCAGGTGTCGAGGAATTCGGCCATCGTGGTGTGCCCCGGTTGGCTCACCGTATTGAAGGCACCGCCGACGCCCCGCTGCGCGGCGGCCAGCACCCAGATCGCCATGTCCCTGGCATCGATGTATTGCAAACCGGCCGCCCGCGGCTCCGGCGCCAGCACTTTGCCGCCCTCGGCGATCCGGGTCAACCACTACGGTAGTCGGCCCACATTTTCATGCGGGCCCAGGATCAGACCGGCCCGGGCCAGAAGCGCCCTGTCACCGAAGGCCTCGACGGCAGCCACTTCGCCGCCCGCTTTGGAAATGGCGTAATCATCATCGCCGGTCTCATCCGGGCTCGCCTCGACAGTCGGCGCACTCTCCGACGAATCCGGGTTCGGCATTTGGTAGACCGATCGGCTGGAGATGTAAACGTAGTGCCCCGCCCTGTCTTTCAGTAACTGCGCCGAGTTGCGGACGGCGACCGGCGCCCAGGACCAGGTGTCGACCACCACATCCCACGAACCTCGTTCCAGGTCCTCGAGTCCACCCGGCGCCAGGCGGTCGCCGGTGAGTTGATGAGCCCCGGGTAACGGTGGGTTGTTCCCGCGGTTGAACACCGCCACCGACCAACCCGCCCGGAGTGCCTCGGCAACGACCGCCCGTCCGACAAATTCTGTTCCACCCAACACCAGCAGTCGCTTGTTCATCTGTCCATGATCACGGCCCGGGCGCCCTTCTGCCGAGCGATTCAGCGCTACCACCGGTGGATTCTGCTGCCGGCAGAGGGCACTGTCGGTGGCTGGGTCGATCATCGGGGGATGACGATCACGGACACCGCGGGAACGCCGCGACGGGTGCACGGCGCCGGGATTTGTGGCGATTTGACGCGGGAATCGGTCATACCTCGCGGCCAGCGATGTAGCCAGGCATTGCGTGTTTATTTTGTGTCAGAACTGGGCCGGGGTTTCCATTTCGACGCTCCGATGCGCAAATTTATCGCTACCAATGCTGGACGAACGCTGGGGGCGGCCGTCGATTTCTGGGCCGGGTCCCGCGATCTTCCGCCGGCTGAGATCGGCGCTCAGTTCGAGCTCAATCGGTTTCAACGATCCTGGCATGCAACCCATCCCGGCGCCGGCCATGGTGATTTGCTCGCGGCGTGGAAGGTGTACCGGTCTTTACCGGTACACGCCCGACCGGATGTCAACAATTTCCAGGCAGTGCGCCCGGCGGCTGCGGCTTCACAAGCAGACGCCAAGTCCTGACGAACACCCTTGCGCAGAGCTGGTCGCAAACGTGCCTGCGGTCAGCGATGTGCTATCTACGGCTCTCCTGGTGTTTCATGTACCCATGACAACTCCTGATCCCCACGATCACGACGGCATCGCCGATACCGGGATGTTCCGTGCCTTCGTTGCGCAGCCGCAACCGGCGGATCAGCCCCGCAACGGCTTGCAGAAGTTCTGGGTGTGGCCCGGACTGCTTGTCCCGGTAATCGTTTCCATCGCCATCATCGTGGTGCTGATCATCATCCTGACCAAGTAGGACACCCGCATCAACGGACAGGTTGGCCGCTGATCCGGCCGGCGGCCCTGGCCAGCCATAGCAAGTAGAGGCGCTGGAAGATTGGCGCCAGCGGGCCGGCCGCTCGCAGGAACCATTTGACCGGCCGCGAGTAGGCCAGTACCGAAAACCAGATCTCCCCGTTGCTGCGACGCTCCACCCCAAATGCCTCTTCGCCGGAAAACCAATGACCGTTCAGGGAGCCGTAGCCGAACTCTGCTCGATCGGCGGTATCCACCACCCACAGCACTCGGCACGGCACTTTGATCACCGCCCGGCCCACGCCCACACAAGTCACCACCTCGACTCCCGGCGCAGCCCGATCTGACTCGCTCTGGATCTTGACGCCGGCCGCGGCATGAACACCCCAATTCAGCAGCGCCCGGGCGACGGCGTCGAAGTTGGTCCCCGGCAAGCGTCGAGTGACCCACAGATATCGATAACCGGCCGGCAGGCCAGGCTTTGCGCGCTCACCCAACTGCATGCCGGCCTCGGTGAAGCCCACCTCGGAATAGTTCAATTCATTGCTGCCAGGCTTTGGCATCGCATCTCCCTCTGATCAGCGTCGCAACCGACTTTCACCCGCAGCCAGGTCAATACCCGGATGGTCCACACCTCAACGCATCAACACGCTGCCGCCCGGCCGACCGGAGGCAGCATCACTTCCCGGCGCCGCGATCCGGCTTCCTGTTCCCTCCCACAGCCCGAGCATGCCCTTGGTGAAAGCACCGCTCTGGACTAACTTTGGGGCAACAGTTGATCACGTCACAAAGGTCGCCGACCAATCATGGAAATTGGCCGGCGAAACAACACCGACAACGCCCAGATGCCTGGGAAAAACCAGTAGAAACAACGCCAGCGGACGGGAGCGTCTTGGACCGTATCACCACCTCCGACCTCCTCGTGCGATCGCAAAGTGCCTACCAGAAGGTTGTTTCCGACCCCAAAAAACACGGCCCCGGAATCACCGATCTCGTCGACTGCGCGCGAGCACGCGGAGCCTGGGAACCTCTCATTCTGTTGCTACGGGCGCAGGCCTGGGCGCACCGCGCCCAGTTCGCTCTGGGCGAGGCCAAAACGGCGCTCGACGAGGCAGCGCAGTTGGCC
>JBBSUU010000214.1:0-5695 GCA_038234115.1 Mycobacteriales bacterium | reverse complement strand
GTGAATTTGCCGCTAGCGCCAGAAGCGCTGGTTGAAACCCTACTGGCGCAAAAAAATTCGCCTTTGCTGCCGGATGATCCGATCGGCTCGCCGTTG
Source organism: Mycobacteriales bacterium (assembly GCA_038234115.1). Classification (GTDB taxonomy): domain Bacteria; phylum Actinomycetota; class Actinomycetes; order Mycobacteriales; family Nakamurellaceae; genus Nakamurella. Next base: position 5,599 of record JBBSUU010000214.1, on the reverse strand, counting down.
GGCCTGGCCGGGACCGTCACCACTGGGATTGTGTCCGCAGTGAATCGGCCGGTCCGGCTCTCCGGAGCCGGCACCGACACCGACGCCGTGATCGACGCCATCCAGACCGACGCCTCGATCAACCCGGGTAACTCCGGCGGCGCGCTGGTGGACAGCACCGGTGCAGTCGTCGGAATCAACTCCGCAATTCGCACTCTGGGCGGGGATGCCTCCGGGTCGATCGGCCTCGGCTTTGCGATCCCGATCAATCTGGCCAAGCCGATAGCCGAAGAGTTGATCCGGACCGGCACAGCGTTGCATGCAACTATCGGCGTTGATGCCAGATCCGTGTCAGACGGAACCACCCAGGGCGCGCAGGTGCAAAATGTTCGGGTTGACTCACCGGCCGCGGCGGCCGGCATCCTCGAGGGTGATGTGATCGTCAAGGTCGGTGATCGAACGGTCGGAAATGCTGACGAACTGGTCGTTGCCGTTCAATCACACAATGCCGGCGATGTCGTGCCCGTGGAGTTGGTCAGAGCCGGCCGAAGTTTCACCGTCGAAGTCACCCTCGCCTCGGAGTGATCACCGACGGTGCCACCCCGGTCCTGCACGCGCCCGAATGCGGGGCGGCCAAGCCCGAAGCCGGCCGCCGGTAGTGTGACGGGAGAGGCGGTAATCCGGCTCCGCCAGGGGCGACCCAGGGGATCGATGAAACAACCTTCCGGCCCACTCCGGACGCAATGGAGGTGCTTTGATGTTCGGGCTCGGTTGGGGCGAAATCATCATCATTGTTGCGGTCGGGGTATTCGTTCTCGGTCCGGAGCGTATTCCGGTCGCGGTTCGCTGGGTCTCCGAGACCACCAAGAAGCTGCGCACCATGGCGGCGGGCGCCCAGGAAGACCTCAAACGGGAGATCGGCCCGGAGTTGGAAGAGCTCCGGCGGCAGGTGGCCGCTCTGCAGTCGCTCAAGGAATATCAGGACCTGAAGTCGTTGCGTGATTTGAACCCACGAAAGATGTTGCAGAAGAACATCCTGGGTGACGAGTTTGCCGGCGGGGTGACCGGGTTCCTCGGACTCAAGAACACCAAGGACGGCAGCGCCGCTGAGCAGGCCAATGCTGCGGTCGCCAAGTCCAACGCGTTGGCCGGCGGGGCAGCCGTGGGATCTGCCGGCACCACCCTGCTGGATCTGAGCGCACCGGTGCGCCGGGTAGCTACGCCGTTGGCAGCCGGCGAAATCCCGCCGTTCGACTCCGAGGGAACCTAGCTCTCAGGTTCGCCCGCTGGGCGTCAGTCCCAGTGAAACTCCCACCAGTGGCCGGGATCTGGCGGCCAGGCTTGCAGCAACGGCAGTCAACGCGCGGGCACTGGCACTGGTCGGGTCGCTGATGACGAGCGGGATGCCGGCATCACCGGCCTCCCGCAGCCCCATCTCGAGCGGAATCTTGCCGAGCAGCGGCACCGAAGTGCCCATCGACCGGGTCAGCGAATCGGACACGATCTGCCCACCGCCGGACCCGAAGACGTCCACGGTGCTGCCATCGGGAAGCACCAACCCGGACATATTCTCCACGACGCCAACCAGCTTCTGTCGGGTTTGGAGGGCAATCGCGCCGGCCCGTTCGGCGACTTCCGCGGCGGCGGTTTGCGGCGTGGTCACGACGAGTATTTCGGTGCTCGGGATCAGTTGCGCGGTAGAAATTGCGACATCACCGGTTCCGGGCGGCAAATCCAGGAGCAGAACGTCAAGGTCGCCCCAGAAGACATCGGCCAAAAATTGCTGAAGTGCGCGGTGCAGCATTGGTCCGCGCCAGACAACGGCGGCGTTGCCTTCGACAAACATCCCAACGCTGATGATCTTCACCCCATGGCTCACCGGCGGCAGGATCATGTCCTGGATTCGGGTCGGTCTGGTGGTCACGCCCATCATCCGTGGGATGGAAAATCCGTACACATCGGCGTCCAGGATCCCGACCGAAAGCCCTTGAGCGGTTAATGCTGCAGCCAGATTGACCGTCACCGTGGACTTGCCGACGCCGCCCTTGCCGGAAGCGATGGCGTAGACCCGGGTGCGGGAGTCGGCGCGCGCGAACGGAATATCTTTGGTGGCACCGCCTTTGAGACCGTCCCGTAGGGCCTGGCGTTGTTCGTCGTTCATCGGGACGAGGTCGATGCTGACACCGCTGACCCCGGGGATGGCTTGGACGGCTGCGGTCACATACTTGGTGATGGTGTCCTTCATCGGGCAGGCGGCAATGGTGATCAAAATGATGAGGCTGACATGCCCGTCCGGGGCGATGTCTATTTTGTCGACCATCCCCAGGTCGGTGATCGGTCGCCTAATCTCCGGATCCTTCACACCGGCGAGAGCTTTACGGACAATTTCAGGAGTGAGCGACATTATTCCTCTGACTTATCGGTAGGCCATTTCGATTCTACGGGTCATTTGCACTTGTGCGGCCAAGGCAGTGACGAGGTCGTAAGTCCCAATCATCCCCACTTGTGGAACCATGGAGTTGGGTAAAGAAATCCCTTTTCCCGGATTGACTGTTGTGCTGGCTGGAAGGTGGTCGACGGTGACGTCACCCAACAAGTTCCGTTCGGGTCAAACACCGAATGTGCCCACTCTCCCGACCGGATTCGCGGTCGCTGCCTACCCGACGTATCTGCAGGCGCAGGCCGCAGTAGAGCACTTGGCCAAGGGTGGCGATTTCCCGGTCGAGGATGTCACGATCGTCGGTTCGGACCTGCAATTGGTGGAGCGGGTGACCGGACGGCTGACCACCGGCAAAGTTGCCGCCGCCGGCGCTGCGTCCGGTGCCTGGTTCGGTCTGTTCGTCGGCTTGCTGATGGGATTGTTCTCCTCGGTCCAGAACAACACGATTCTGCTGATCGTGGTCGGCGCCGGGATCGGCGCTGTGTTCGGCCTGCTGATGGGGGTTCTGGGCTATTCGATGGCCAAGGGGCGGCGCGATTACACTTCTTCCTCCCAGGTCGTGGCGCAGCGATATGACTTGCTCTGCAAGCCCAATTCCGCCGAGCGGGCCCGCACCCTGCTTTCCCAGATGGAACTGGGCAAGCACGGCTAGCCTTTCGGCCCGCTCACTCGACGTCCCTTTACCGGGCTACAGCCAACCGCGCTTGCGCAGCGATCGGTGGAGCAGCAAACAAATTGTGGCGATCAGCGCCAGCGCCATCGGATACCCGAAACTCCAATCCAATTCGGGCATGTGCTGGAAATTCATCCCGTAGATACCGGCAACCCCGGTCGGCACCAGGGCAATGGCAGCCCACGCCGAGATCTTGCGCATGTCCTCGTTCTGCCGGGTGGCCACCTGGGCCAGCGCCGCATTGACCAATGTGGTCAGGATTTCATCGAAGGCCAACACCCGCTCCGATACCTGCGAGAGATGGTCCTCCACGTCTCGCATGTAGGCCCGAATCTCTTCCGGCACAAAAACATTCGGGACCTCCGAGAGCCGACGCATGGGGGTGGCCAGGGGGGCGATGGCACGGCGGAGTTCCAGTATCTCGCGCTTGAGCAGGTAGATCTGCTCGGTGCGAAGTTCGGTCTTGGGATCGAAGACGGCGCTTTCCATCTCGTCGATATCGTCCTCGACAGCTTCAACGACTTCCAGATACTGGTCCACGATGCGGTCGGCGATGGCGTGCATCACCGCGGCCGGGCCGTGGGACAGACGCGCGGGATCCTCCTCGAGTTCATGACGCAGGCCGGCCAGTCCCGAGTGCTCGCCGTGCCGAACGGTCACGATGAAATCGTGACCGAGGAAGATCATGATTTCGCCGGAATTGACGATCTCCACCGCTTTGGTGGCCGATTCGTGTTCGACGTACATGACAGTCTTCAAAACCAGGAACAGCGAGTTGCCGTACTGCTCCATCTTCGCCCGTTGGTAGGCCGTGATGGCATCCTCGACGGCGAGTTCGTGGAGCCCAAAGGTCTTGGAAACTGCGGCCATATCTTCGTTGTCGGGTTCCTTCAGTCCGACCCAGACGAATCCGGATCCGTTTCGGCGAACGGTTGCGATTGCCTCGTCAGGTTGTCCGCAGGACGGTTGCCGAACCCCGTCCAGATAGGTGGCGCAGTCCACGATGACATTTTGTCGGGTCGCCACCACCGTCTCGGCACTGGCGACGGTTGTTCTGTGCCCACGCCGGAGTGGGCTGAAGGATGGAATGGATGGCAGCACGGGCATGATCAGCCTCCTGACGGGCACGAAATCCCGCCGCAGTCCGGTCCGCGGCGAATGCCAAGTTGCAAGGTACCCCCATTGGATGATCTTCAGCTCAACGCGCTCTGACCGGTAGTTGCACGGTAGCCGCCCGGCAGGGGGCAAAATGGGACGCACAATGCGAATCGATCTGCACACCCACTCGACTTGTTCCGACGGCACCGAAACGCCGGCGGAGCTGATGGCCTCCGCCGCCCGGGCCCGCCTGGACGTGGTGGCCCTGACCGATCACGACACCACCGCCGGTTGGGAGCTGGCCGAGCAGGCGATGCAGCCCGGGCTGGCGTTGGTCCGGGGCACCGAGTTCTCCACCCTGGTACACCGCGGGGGTGGCCGCACCACCAGCATCCATCTACTCGGTTACCTCTTCGATCCGCTCGATCCGGCGATTGTTGCCGAGCATCTGCGGCTCGGACTGGAACGGCGGAATCGCGGACTGTCGATCGTGCGGAAGATGCGTGCCGACGGCGTGCCCATCACCGCCGATCAGGTACTCGACATAGCCGACGGCGCCCCGGTGGGTCGACCCCATATCGGGCGCGCCCTGGTGAATGCGGGTCTGGTAACGAGCGTGGACGAAGCGTTCGCCGGTTACCTGGCCGGCAGCGGGCCCTACTACGTCCACAAGGTCGATACCGAGTTGGAGAAGGCCATCGTGATGATCGCCCGGGCCGGTGGGGTGAGCGTAATCGCCCACCCCAGAGCCAGGGGAGCGACTCAAGTTCTGACGCCGGTTCGGCTCGCCGAGTTGGCGGCCCTGGGGCTCAATGGACTCGAAGTCCTACATCCGGATCACGACGATGCCGCGCGTCGGGAACTTTTTCAATTGACGCAGGAATTGGATCTGATTCCAACCGGCTCGTCAGATTTTCACGGCACCAACAAGAAGTTGGTGCTCGGCCAGGAACTGACGACGGCGGCGGCGTTGGACCGCATCGTCGCGGCCGCGTCCGGAGTGGTCCCGGTTTTGCAGACATGAGCTCGTCATCCTGGAAGGAATTCACCGAGCGAGAGGCAGCTCCCGGATCAGCAGCGGGGGAAAATCCCGAGCCGCCGGGCCCGGCATCGGGGTATCCGAGTTCCGGTGGTCAAGAGCTCACAGTTTCGCTGACCGTTCGAATGATGGGTGGCCTGGCGGGTTTGCTGGCAGCGGGCACGCTGGTGCTCGCACTGCTGCTCCTGGCGGTCATGCTCGTGGTGCAACTCCAGGGCGCCCATACCGATGCGCTGGGGGAAACGAGCGGCCCCGGCTGGCTGCGTACCGGAATCCAACTCGGCGCCGCCGTGTTGGCCGAAGTGCTGGTGATGGCGGCTCGAAAGCAACGCGCCCAGGCCGCGCAGGTTGGGCTGGCCGCAGCGGCGAT
>JBBSUU010000213.1:0-5697 GCA_038234115.1 Mycobacteriales bacterium | reverse complement strand
TCGGACACCAACACCGCTCGCTCATAGCCCTTCGTCATGACTTCCTTCCTCCTGCTGACTACTTCCTGTGCCATCGAGCCGGCTGCTGTACCGCTGTGGCTCAGACAATTCGATTGACCATACGTCGCGGCCTAATCTTCGCGGTGGACAGGTCCATCGATGACGAAGCTGGTTCGTTGATCGGCTGGCGACCATCCACAACGACGCGGTGTTGTTCCGCGTCAGCGACCCGGCGGTGGCTCTGAAAGATTGTGTCAATTGCTCTTGGGCAGGCCCGGGCCCAGGCGCAGGAGTGGATCGTGCTGCGATTGAACGCGCGTGGTCGCCGAGATCCAGGGGTAACTTGCAAGGGACGACAAAAGGACAAAACACGTGAATTCTCAGGGTTTCTCGTTGAAACGGTTGGTTCGGCTACGGGAACTCCTCGAGCGGCAGGTCGACTCCGGCCTCGTTCCGGGTGCGTTGGTTGTCCTGGCCCGTCACGGCCAAGTGCATATCGAGTCGACGGGCACTCTCGCTTTCGAGGGCGCAGGCTCCTTGACATCGATGGCCGGCGACACGATTTGTCGGATGGCCTCGATGACGAAACCGATCGTCGCTGCGTGTGCGATGACGCTCGTCGAGGATTGCACCCTGCGTCTGGATGACTCGATCGAGAATCTCCTGCCGGAACTGGCAAACATGAGGGTGCTCATCGATTCCGATGGGTCGCTGGAAAACACGGTGTCGGCGGCACGGCCGATCACCTTGCGGGATCTGCTGACCTTCACGCTGGGCACCGGTATGGTCCCGGCCGAGCCGGGAACCGTCCCGATTGCCGACGCGCTCGATACGCTCGGTGAGCCGCCGCTGCAGGAGTGGGTGCGCCGACTTGGACAGCTTCCGCTGGTCCACCAGCCGGGGGAGCGCTGGATGTACGAAACCGGTGCCGACGTGACTGGTGCGCTCATCGCCAGGGCCACCGGAATGTCGTTCGGGCAGGCTCTGCGCGAGCGGGTCTTCGAACCTCTCGGGATGAAGGACACCGCTTTCAGCCTGAGCGCCGACAACCTTGATCGGTTCGCCGCAGCATACGAGCGTGACAGCTCACCGACCGGTGCGACGATTGTCGCCGACGACGGGTTGTGGAACGTGCCGCCGGTATTCGAAAGTGGCGGTGGCGGACTTGTCTCGACGGGCAACGACTATCTGGCGTTTGCCTCGGCGCTGCTTGCCGGCGGCACCTACCAGGGCGCGCGGGTGCTCTCGCGGCCGTCGGTGACGCTGATGACCAGCGATCAACTGACCCCACTGCAACGAGCAGCCTCCGGATTCTGGCCGGGGTACTTCGACACAACGAGCTGGGGCTTTGGAATGGGAGTCGTCACCCGCCGCACGCACCTGGGACCGTCGGCCGGCAGCTACGGATGGACAGGTTTCTACGGCACTTGCTGGTACAACGACCCGACCGAGGATATGACGGCGATCCTCATCTTGCAGCGGGCGCACGCGGGGGATCAGCGGTTGCCGATGCAGAAAGATTTCTGGACCGCTGTGTACCAGGCTATCGATGACTGATAATCAACCGAGATCTCCGGCAGGCGGTTGAGTCGTGAAACGGACTGCCGACGCATCAACACAGGACCGGATACCAACAGGACAGCCCGCAGTCGCCGGCATTTTTTGCTCCGGCTAGAGGTCGGACCAATGCTCATCTTTCAACCACGGATCCAATGAGAACGGTTGATCCGCAAGATAAAGCAGTCGACTTCCCCGCACATCCAGTGTTGGTGGGCCACTGATCGGCATCCGGATCAGCTCATCGTCGCGCAATCGACGCACCCCGAGCCGAATCGCTTGACCATTCCAAATCCACGGTGCATTAACAGAAGTCGACTTTCCGTCAGCACCTCGAACCACCTGACCAAGACTGATCGCACGCAGCAGCACCATCTTCCAAGTGTTGGTGAGGATCTCATCATCGGTGTGCGGATCCGGCTGACGTCTGCGATTACCCACGACCAGAATTTAGTCAGCTGCACCGACAGCCGGCCGCCCAGGACCATCCGGAGGAGATGTTCCAAGTGCCACGTCGTTCTACACTTCTCGCTGGATACCGGCGGCATCCCGGACCCGGCCGGTCAGCTTTCGTTGCCGCTGCTTTCGTACTTCAGCGTCGGCAGACCAACGATTTCAAAGGTGGCCGAGGCGATGGCGATCCCGGCCTGGTCGAGATCTCGGATGATGTCCCTGGACATCCGGTCCTTGATGTCGCGAATGCCGCGGACCGGAACAAGGAAGCGTAGCGACAGCTCGAGCCAGTTGTCCGTCAGCCGCAGGTACACGGATGGGGCCAGCGACGCGTCTGCCATGGCATAGCGGGAACGCATGTTGCGCAAAGCGTTCTCGGCTGCCGGGTCGTCAATGATTGCATGAGCGTTGGCCGCGGCCAAGAGGATGCGTTCGACGACCACCCGGTCATCGCGGTAGGAGATCGGCAGCACGATCTCCTCCCACAGGTAGGGGAAATCCCGGCTGTAGTTGTACACCGGATCGGTGAAGATGGCACCGTTGGTCACGGTGACCAGGCGTCCGGTGTACTGCCGGGAGTTGACCCATACAGCCGGGTCAGCCGCAGCTACCGAGGGCGGCTGGCCCATTTCCATGATGGTCGTCCGCAGGAAGCCGAGCTTGACCACGTCACCGCGGACGCCGCCGAGGGTGATCCGGTCGCCGATACTGAAGGTGTCACCTCGCAGGATGACGAAGAACGCTGCCAGCGACACGATCACCTGCCGTAACGCGAAGGCGAGTCCGGCGCTGATCAGGCCGATGCCGGTGGTGATGTCGGTCTCCGGCGTAACCCAGATCGAGATCACCCCGATGACGAGGACTACCGCGACCAGCAGTTGCAGGCCCTGCCGCGCCCAGAAGCGACGAGGATCGGCCACTTCGCCGCCGAGGAGACGGCGAAGCGCGACCAGGATCAGCTGCCGCAGGATCAGTACCGCCGCAACCAGGACCAACGTGAAGATCACTTTGATTCCGGTGGTGGCGCTGACCCCGACCAGGGTCACGCCGAAGATCTCGACCGCACCGCTGTTGTCGGTATCGGCGGCAATGCTCAGCAGTGTGGTCGGGTCAGAAATCATCGTAGGAAGTCCTTTGGAGTAGGGAAGACGCTGTCGTGGACCGGTGGTCAGAGTCAGCCTGCCTATCGCTGGTCTGCCCGAATCCATCGAAAGGTATAGCGGCACAGTAGCAATCCCAGTACCAGCCAGACGGTCATCACGACTGCACCCATCCCGAGCTCCCATGTCCCAGCAGGTTCCAGAACAACGAGTGATTCCGGGAGAAGCGCCGACCGCATACCCTGTGCCATCCATCGCAGGGGGAACACCGAGGCAATGATTTGCAGCCAGGTGGGCAGGTTGAAGAACGGAAAGAACACCCCGGAGATGAACTGCAGGACCAGCACTATCGGTAGCACCACGCCGGTAGCGGCTTTCCCGGATCGGGGGAGTGATGAGATCGCGATGCCCAGGACGGTGCCGGTCGCCGAACCCAGAAGGAAGACCCAGACCAGTCGCGCCCAATGAGTCACGTCATCGGGCAGGGGAACGTCGAAGGCAAACTTGGCAAACAACAGGAGCAGGATCGCCTGCGCCACACTGCACACCAGTACCAGCACGATTTTACCGAGGAAATAGGACACTGCCGGTAGCGGGGTGCCACGTAGTCGTTTGAGGGTGCCGTCCTCACGCTCCTGGGCGATGGCGATTCCGAGGGTCTGCAGGCTCGAGAGGATCAAACCGGAAGCAAGCATATTCGGCAAGTAATAGTGGGCGAAGCTGATCGAATCGCCGGCACCGTCCGGGCCGGTGGAGATGCTCTGGCCGTTGCCGAATGCCACCGAGAAAATGGCCAACATGACCAGCGGGAACAAAAAGGAGAACACCAGCGAATCGGTTTCCCGAAAAAACGCCCGAATTTCGAGCCCACCTCGGCGCATCCCCAGCGTCAGCGTGTTCACCGAACTTCCAGCGACTCTGTAGTCGAAGCAGCAGTGGCGATCATCTTCAGGTAAACGTCTTCCAGAGTTGGCCGGACCAGTTCCAGATCGGCCACTTCCCCGTCGTATTCTGCCAATAGCTCGCGGAGGGTCTGACTCGGCCGATTGGTCGAGATGGTCTGTTGAGCACCATTTCTGTCGGTATAACGGACCTGCGGATGCCGATTCTCTTTGCCACCGATCAGTTGTGGGGTGTTCAGATCCAATAGTTGGCCATCGGCGATGACGGCAACCCGGTCGGCGAGTTGCTCGACCTCGTCCAGGTAATGGGTGGTCAGGATGATCGTCGTGCCATCCTGTTGGAGCGTCCGGATAAGTTCCCAGAACTGCCGGCGGGCTGCCGGGTCGAAGCCCGTGGTTGGTTCATCCAGAAAGAGAAGTTCCGGAGTTCCAATGATCCCCAGCGCTACGTCCACCCGGCGGCGTTGCCCGCCGGAGAGCTTCCGGATCCGGGTCGAGCGCTTCTCGACGAGCCCGACGACTTCCACCACCTCGTCCGGATCCCGCGAGTTCGGGTAATAGCCGGCGAAGTTACGGATGATCTCATCGACGGTCAGTTCGGCGGCGTCGGTGGCGGTTTGTGCCACAATGCCGATCCGAGCGCGCCACTGATTGTCCGCATGTTCTGGGTCGACGCCGAGTACGGCGACCTCTCCACCGTCTCGTTTGCGATATCCCTCGAGAATCTCCACGGTGACGGTTTTTCCGGCACCGTTGGGGCCGAGGATGGCGAACACTTCGCCGGTATGGATGGTGAGATCCAAGCCATTGACGACGGCGCGATCACCGTATCTTTTGATCAGCCCGCGGATGGTGACGGCGACAGTGGCGTTTTCCTGGTTCGTCATGGCGAGAGTGTTTCACCATTTTTGCCGAACGCGACCACTGGCTAGCCGCGCAATTCGCAATGTGGGGGCCACAATGACTCAGCTGCGGTCGTCCCCATCGAGTCCGGAATCCGGTTCGAATTCAGCCGCAACCGCCTGCGCCGGATCGACCATCGTGGCATTACCCTGCTCATCATCGGCTGGTCCGGTCGTGGCCGCCCCGGGGGTCACAGCCTGCGTTGACGGATCCGAGGTCGATTCACGAGCCGGGTCGGTCCCTGAGTTCTGAGTCATTTGATTCTCCCATTGTCGAGGTCTTCCTCGAACGTCCTTGATCAATACCTGTGCCCGTCGGTCGAGGTGGTCAAACTCATCATCGACATGACCCGACCACGGGCGGGCCGGCTGTCACCACCCGCACCATCCCGGCCGGGTCGTCGAGCGTCGGCTTTTTCTACGGCGACACCACGGCTGGCACCCCCACTCTTACCACCAGCACAGTCACCGTTACCATCGCCATCCTGGCCAACCCCGCCAACGGCGTCCTCAACGGAGCGAAGAGTAAGCCGGCCATCGGCGGTGTCGTGACGTTCACCGACCTCAGCATTACCAACCCCGGTGACGGATACACGCTGCGAATCACCCGAACCGGTTTGACGTCGGCTACCAGCATGCCGATCACCATCTCATGATGCTCAACGGAAACTCATGATGTCCGACATCGTGTACTGCGTCGACCTGGCAACCACCGGGCAACCGCTCGACGCACTGGTGATCGCCGGTTTGTGCTGTCTGATTGCCGGTCTGATGCTCCTATTG